>CANRMY010000072.1 GCA_947631845.1 uncultured Oscillospiraceae bacterium
GCCGCCTGCTTACCTTGTCGAGCCTGTCACGAGCCTTTTCCAGTTTACTTTTCTTTTCAAACAGCCCCATATTACTGCTCCTGCGGTTTGGTTGTCATGAGTTTGTACATCGTAGTATCGGTCGGGAATTGGTCGGTAAACGGCAGTATTTCCTTGTCATAACGGATAAGACCCTCGCCCTGACCGCTGTTGGTGACATACTCCATTTGCTCCTTTGAGATGTGCAGCTTTTCAGCGAGAATATCCCTGTCACCGCTTGCCTGATTGAGCATATACACAAAGTCGCTGTTATCAAAGATGTTCTCGACCTCCTGCGACTGCAAAAGGTCTTTGACGTTCTGCGTAATTCCTGTGGGGATTCCGCCCCATTTACGAAAGCGTTTCCAGATCTCTGCGGAATACTTAGCTGTCTGTTCCTCTTTTAATAAGAGGTGAAACTCGTCAATGTAATAGCGAGTGATCTTGTGGAGGTTGCGGTTGACGGACACTCTGTTCCACACCGTATCCTGCACGATCAGCATACCAACCTTTTTAAGCTGATTGCCGAGTTCCTTAATGTCAAAGCAGATAATTCTGTTTGACATATCAATGTTTGTCCTGTGGTTGAAAAGGTTTTGAGAGCCGGTTACAAACATTTCAAGGGAATTGGCTACACGTTGCGCAACCTCGCCCTCTGCTTTCAGTTCGTTCTGCAAGTCGGAGAGCATGGGCATTTTCTCGGCTGTCGGACTGTTCTTGACGAAATCCATATAGATACGCTGTACGCACTTGTCGATCACAGAGCGTTCCTCCGAGGAAAGACCGTAACGACCTCCGACAATGATCTCACAAAGAGAAATCAGGAAGTCGGATTTAGTAGCGATCACCTCAAGCGGATTTTGAAACAGATACTCGTCAATGGTAATGTCCATAGGATTGATGTGCTGTTCGCTGTTGCTTGCAATGCGGATAAGCTGCCCATGCAGAGCCTCAACAAGCGGAAAATATTCACCCTCCGGATCGCAGATGATAATATCGTCTGTCGTAGTGAGGAATGAATCCAGAATCTCACGCTTAACGCTGAAAGACTTACCGCTTCCGGGCGTACCGAGAATCAGACCGTTGGGGTTTTTCAGCCTTGACCTGTTCGCTCGTATCATGTTGCCCGAAAGCGTATTCACGCCGTAATAGGTCGCAGCTCCTGTCTGAAACAGTTCCTTTGTGGTAAACGGAACAAAAATCGCAATGCCCGATGTGTGCATTTCACGCTTAACGGGTATCTCGTTATACCCAAGAGGCAGCATAGAGCCGAAGCACTGCTCCTGCCGATAGTCGTAGGGAAAGAGGATACAGTTATTCTTCTGTGCGATACGTTTGAGCATTTCGGACTGTAATTTCAGTTCCTTTTTGGTTTTCGCATAATTCCTTATGCTAATTGAAATGTGGAAAAGCCGTTCATTCTTGCTGTTGAGATCACCAAGCAGCTTTTCAATGTCGTCAATGTACATCTTGATCGACGGAGGCAGAATGTCGGGGTCATATCCCGATTGGCTTGCTTTCTTCTGCTCGTCGATCTTCATTTGCTCAACATTCGTCAGCTTGCGCTTGACAAATTTCAGAGCGTCGATCTGATCGAGAGGAGCAACATGGAGGTTTACGCAGAAAAGCGACTGCATTTCCATGAAATCTTTGAGAATCTCATCGGACAATTCGCCTGCGAGGATATTCATGCCCCACACCGCACCATAGGCATTGCCAATCTCGAAATCCTGTTTATTGAATTTCATTGAGGGAGGTGCGATAAAGTCCTTTGTGTCCATGCCTGCATGAATCATTCCGTCCCAATCAAACACAAACGGCTCATTACGGAACGGATTGAGGCTGTAATACAGCGTTTCAAGCCTTTCTCTGCCGTCAAGCATTTCAGCCTCCACACCGATAGCCTTGAACAGTTTAATCACATCATTCTTGATTGACATGAGTTTTGCCCTTGCCGCCTTGTAGGAGGTGCTTTCAATGCCGAATGTAATGAATTTTTTCGTTGACTGTCCGTTACTGCCAGTCAGCAGCTTGTCGGTCAGCATTTTGGAGTATTCCTGTCTTATGTCGTTAAACTCATCGTCCTGATCGGGAATCTGAATACTCTGCACCAGCTTTTCCTTTGAGCGATTCTGATTCTCAAACGTAAGCTGAAACCGAATCGTATTGTCAAAGGAATTGAGCAGATCGCAATACTTTGAGAAAATATCGTTCTGCTCGTCAAACTCCGCAAGGCTGTAATTCGCCTCGTAGAATTGCACCGTCATGGAGTAAAAGTTTTCCGACACCTGACACACACCGTCCCGATACATGGTCATGTAGGGAACAGCGTTCTGTACTGTATTTGTATCTCCTGCATACTTTTTGATTTCCGTCATCCTTGCGGATAGGATTTTCTTTTGTTCCTTAGTAAGCTGTGAGGCAGGCTTTTTGACAAGCACTGCCGACTGTGATTTCAGATCGGGCTTTCGCTTACTTTCTTTCTTTTTTAAGCCCACTCGCTGCGCCTCCTTTTTCTGCCTGCATGAGTACCTTTTTCAGCCGAGCATACTCGATCTGATTCTCAATGCACTCATAAATATTGACTGTCCGATAGTACCGCTTGCGAGGTCGCTTGAAGTATTCAGCCATGTATTTGACCTGTTGTTCAAGAAACACACCGTTCTTGCGGTACAGTCCGCAGAGGATAGCCGGAGCCGCACAGCAGCCCATAGCAAAAATCCCTCCTGTCAGACCAACAGCGCCTTTGGCGAGGAAAAACACAGGCACACCAATCACAAGACCTATTCCGAAACAGATCACCTGTCGCTTTGTAAATCCTGCAATGAATTTTTCCTTAATGTCATTCAAATCCTTTGGAATCTGTACATAATGTGCTATGCTTATCCCCCCTTAGTGCGCATTGAACACGGATTTTGAAATTGCACCCGTCCTGAGAATCGTGAAGATCAGAGCCGCCGTATATCCCAAAAGCATACCCATTTGCATGATAATTCCTCCGTCACCTGAGTTGAGTGTTGTAATGACGTTAGCAAACAGGGTCTTGAAGATACCGAGGGCAATGATGATAAAGAATCCCTGAAAGGACAAGGCGAGCAACTGCTTAATCCAGTTCTTGCCGATACTGCTCCATTCGCCCTCATTCATCATTGTGGCAATGGGGATAGGTGCGACACCGAGATACATAAATACCTCAATGATTCTGCTTGCAAGTGTGATAACGATAGCCACGATCAGAATCAAAACACCGAGATGTACCACAAGACTGATAAACCACACCGTTATCAATTCCCCAAGTTCCAGATCGTCCAGAGCCGATTTTTGGAGGGATAAAGCCGTATCAAGAAAACTTCCGCTGCCGAACAGCGTTGTCAAGCCGTTTGAGCAGACATTTGTGCCGAATGAAAACAGGGCAGAGGCGATGTAAAACACATTCGACACAAGAATTACACCGCATAGGGCTTTAATGACCCATTTTATGAAAATCGAATCGTCAAAGTCCTTGAAGTTGTTCCCTCGGAGGACGGTCTGTATCAGATCATTCAGCAGAACGATCGTGAGGATAAAACCGCCAATCGGAACAACGACATTGTTGCACAGCGTTTCAATCGTAGTCCACACATGAGTGCCTGTGCCTGCGGAATTGCCCGTGAAATTGGCAGGGTGTCCCGTGATAAACGTAGAAACCAAGCCTCCGTCGCCAGTCGTATTGTCGAACGTATCCGAAAGCAGACTTGCAATGCTGTCAAACTGCGACTTAATGCCGTTTCTGAACAGCTTTTCGCACCAATCCTGCAAACTATCAATTGCGTCGCTGATAACTCCCATTTTTTAACCACTCCCTTCTGTCAGAGAAGTGGCTGTAACTGCCCCACATACCGCCCACCCTTACCGCAGCTACGTTCACTTCTGTATGTAATCAGATTGTTTTATGAATCGCTCATCTGTTGTTTGCGATGTTGTCCCTTTCGTAATTCAGCAGAGATCAGCCGATCAGACTGCACCTGTCATCATGGTCTGAAGAACGGGTACGAGCGTTACCGCAAGCAGGATCAGTCCAAGACCCGACATAAGCTGTTTCATACCCTGTGACTTACGACAGTAGGCATAAAGAAGTTTTCAGGCAAACATTGTAAGACAGGTACAGCAAGCTAAATAATTACCGAAAGGGTGCTTACAATGATTGATGAGATTTACAATAGCAGAATTGGAGCTATCAAGACCTATCATTTCTCCGATGAGTGGGAAAAGACCGCTATTCCGTTTGAGGAGTCGCTGACTGAGGAACAGACCATCCTGTTTCACAAGCTCTGCGATTTGCAGAGTTAGACTGCCGCTGATGAGATAAGGGCTGCTTACAAGGTCGGCTTCAAGGACGGCGTGGCTTTGATGAGTGAGGTTCAGGAATAAGAACATATCTGGCAAAACATCGGATTTACGCTGAAATGCTCCTTGACAATCAAGCTGAAAAGTGCTATAATGATTGTAAACATAGGGCGCTCATATCAGCCGAAAGCTATAACATACAGAAAGGGTGAGAATAATGCTGAGTGTAAAGCCTTATTATGCTCCGCAGAATGATTGGAGCAGTAACGATTATTACAGTTTGCACAGATATCTGCATAGGCTTGTTACCCATGCTGACCGCAAAAAGGACGAGATCGCACAGCTTGATGTGCAGAGAATGTCTGACAGGACAAAGGTTCTGCTGTACTGCATCATCAGCTACTATCACCTTGAAAAGCTGTTTGAGCTTTCCAACTTAAAGAAACTTACAGAATGTAAGCCGCTTTCAGAACCGCTTGTGCTGAGTGATCATGGGCTGAGAGAAGAAAATGTTTACTATAAAATGAATGTTATGTTCTGAGGTGTACCATGATCGGAATTGAATGTACGCTTGATGATTTCAAAGATGCACTTAAAGCGCTGAACGATAAGCTGAAAGCTCACCATATCACTATTGAAATCAGGGCTATCGGCGGTTTTGCGATGCTTTACAACAAGCTCCGCAGTGGCGGCTATACAATGGATGTAGATACTGCAACAAAGGATATGACGGAAGAAGTGCAGTCGCTTATCCGTGAGGTCGCTGAAGAAAAAGGGCTTGACGAGGACTGGATCAACAATGATTCTTATGACCTTCCGGAGGTCACGGATATTATCAGCAAGCTGGAATGGATAACAGATAACAGCTATTCCAATATCATGCTGTATATCGCCAATATAGAAAGTCTGCTCCTGCTGAAAGTCCGTGCAGTCCACTTTGCAGGCTTAGTGCCGCGAATCACCGACCAGACAGATGTGCTTGATATTCTTGCTTTCCTCGGTATCCATACGATAGAGGAAGTCAAGGAAAATCGCCTGACTAAGGATATTGAGACGAAATATCCGAGGTGTTTTGAGTTTTTGAAGAATACAGAAAAATGGTAAGAATCTTTTATAGCAGATGCTTCGTTTTATGGAGTATCTGCTTTTTTATTGCAGCTTTTCAAAAGTTAAAGACTTGTTAAGAATTTCTGTGGTATAATCAAAACATAGAGAAAACCGATACAAGATACGGAGGAATGCACTATGTTTTTCAGAATACTGAAACATCATAATTCTGCTGTTCGTAATTCTTTGCTCGATGTTTGCGGCGGCGAGTGTGAATAATATTGTTGCGGTGGTCGGCGGTCTGGACTATTATTTTGAGAAAGCCGGCATCGGTGATTATCATATCATCGAGCGCAGCACAGGCGGAACAGACACCATATCGGAGATACTTGAAAACAGCGAAAATGTTTCGGGCTACAGGACAGAAAATGTGGTATATGCGTCCTGTGACAACCTGAAAACAAATAATGGCAAGCTCATGGAGTTTTCAAATATTGCACTGGTATGCGATATAAATGACACAAAGCAGAACTTTTTTGACATGGATAACGAGGTCGTAACAGAAGTCGAAAAGGGTAAAGTATATATCACGGGCAACGTGCCAAAGCGTGAGGGTGTGGAGACAGGCGATAAATTCACTGTGGAGCTTGGTGATACAAAGCTACCGCTTGAGGTCGCAGGCTTTGCAAAGGATGCTCTGCTCGGTTCGGAGATGATGGGTAATCCCAGACTGCTTGTGAACAGTGAGGACTTTAAAACACTCATGGCTGATGAAACGATACGCACCTACAATTGCGGTCATGTATACTATATCGGCACCGATAATGCGGCAGCTCTTGAATCTGAGCTTAACGAGCAGAAAGGGCTGTTGTTTTCGGGCGGCACAGACCTTATAAAAATGACTTATATCATGAATATGCTTGTGGCTGTTATCATTCTTGTGGTAAGTGCAGGTCTGCTGATAGTGTCTTTCGTTGTGCTGGGATTCACCATAAAATTTACCATAAGCGAAGAGTTCCGTGAGATCGGCGTAATGAAGGCTATAGGGCTTAAAAACAGCTCTATAAGAGTGTTGTATCTTGTAAAGTATTCAGGCATTGCCCTTGTGGGGGCGGTGATAGGATATTTCGGCAGTGTGCCGTTCGGTAATATGCTGCTTGAAAGCGTCAGCGAAAACATGGTGCTGGGCAATGACAACAGCACCATGATAGGCATTATCTGCTGTATTGCCGTGGTGCTGATAATAATGCTTTTCGGCTGGGGCAGTACAGGAAAGATCAAAAAGCTCTCGCCAATAGATGCGGTGCGAAGCGGTCAGACGGGTGAGCGGTTCAAAAAGCGCAGTATCATGGCACTTGGCAAAAGCAGACTGGGCAGCACGGGATTTTTAGCACTCAACGATGTTGTAAGCGAGCCTAAGCAGTACGGAATACTCACTGCGGTATTTGCTATATGTACGGCTCTCGTTATGATACTTGCAGTGACAGCCAATACCCTTGACAGCGACAGCCTGCTGTATCTTCTGTCGATGACTGAAAGCGACGTCTATCTGAACGATTCATCAAGGACTATGGAGGTCATTGCGGGTGCAAAGACGATACGTGAAACTGAGGACGAGATAGCGGATATTCTTGCAGAAAACGATATGCCAGGCAATGTTTATCTGGAGGGCTGGTACAAGCTGCCTGTTACAGCGAAAAACGGCAGCTTTCAGATAAACTTCTTAAAATGCATGGACACCAGGACATACGATTATGACTATACTGACGGCTATGCACCCATAAAACCTGATGAGATAGCGGTAACAAAGCAGATCTCCGACAAGCTGGATGCTAAAATAGGCGACAGAGTGACCGTGAACATCGGCGGTGAGGAAAGAGAGTTCATCATAACTGCATACTTCCAGTGCTTCAATAATTTAGGCGAGTGTGCAAGATTTCATGAAGATGTAAGCATTCCCGACAGCCTGATGACATCTGCATTTGCGTATCAGATAAACTTTGATGACCACCCCGACAAGACGGTCATAGATGAGCGGATAGAAAAGCTTAAAGGGATCTTTGACAACAAGAACATATTCGACACCAAAGGCTTTGTCAAAGACTGTTTGGGTGTGGGAGATACGATAGCGGCAGTGAAAGATCTGGTGCTGATGCTCTCTCTTATCATAATTATACTGCTTGCAGTGCTTATGGAACGCAGCTTTATCTCAAAGGAACGTGCAGAGATAGCACTTATGAAAGCGATGGGCTTCGAGAATAAATCGGTGATAGCACACCACACCATGCGGTTCGGGATAACAGTGCTTACAGGGATAGTGACAGCATCTGTTCTGCTTATGCCGCTTACAAAGCTGATAATGGATCCGATCTTTGGAATGATGGGTGCTATAGGAAGTATTGAGTATCAGTTCAATACACTTGAAATATTCGGGCTGTACCCTGTGATAATTTTCTGCGTGACTGTTTTAAGTGCTGCACTGACTGCACTCTACACAAGAACAATAAAACCGAGCGATACGGCTTCCATTGAATAAGGAGGATATTATTATGAATACAGTTTTACAGACAAAGGGACTTTGCAAGACCTACATTGTGAACAAGCGTCAGAACAATGTTCTGAAAAACATCGACCTGACTATCAGCGAAGGCGAAATGGTAGCGGTCATGGGTCCGTCGGGTTCGGGCAAAAGCACGCTGCTCTACTGCGTTTCGGGAATGGACAGAGTGACCGCAGGCGAGGTCATCTTTAACGGCAAAGAAACTGCAAAGCTCTCAGACAAAGCGCTTTCACAGCTCAGACTTGATGAAATGGGTTTTATTTTCCAGCAGATGTATATGATGAAAAATCTTTCTGTGCTGGATAACATCATTCTTCCTGCGGTGAAGTCAAAAAAAACCACTGAGAGCCGCAGGCAGACCGAGGAGCGTGGGCGACAGCTAATGCGGCGGCTTAGCATTGACGATGTGGGCTGCAATGATATCAACGAGGTATCGGGCGGTCAGCTCCAGAGAGCGTGTATCTGCCGCAGTATGATTAACTCACCCAAAATGATATTTGCCGATGAACCTACGGGCGCACTGAACCGTTCCAGCTCTGATGAAGTCATGAACGAGCTTATATCCCTGAACCGTGACGGCACGACGATCATGTGCGTGACACACGATCCCAAAGTCGCCGCCAAGTGCAGCCGTATACTGTATATCGTGGACGGCGGTATCATGGGCGAGAAAGAAATGGGTCATTTTGATGGCGGTGACAAGGAGCTTCGTGACCGTGAACGGGAACTGAATAACTGGCTGATGGAACAGGGTTGGTGATACTTGTATTATTGCTGCCGATATGGTACAATAGTGGTAGGTGGTGATTATATGACCGATATTCTGATCGTTGAGGACGATAAGGAGCTTAGTGTTCTGCTTACAGATTTTCTTCGCGCCGAGGGGTATACCGTGTCGGCAGTGGAAAGCGGAGAACGTGCCATACAGCTTTTCGAGTGTTACGGCGCAAGGCTCGTGGTGCTTGACATCAATCTGCCTGATATGAACGGATTTGCGGTATGCTCGAAACTGCGTGAGAATGCCGATACACCGATTCTTATCGTCAGCGCAAGGACAGACAAAGAAGATAAACTGAACGGATTGGACTTAGGGGCGGACGATTACATAGAAAAGCCCTATGATATAGATATCCTGCTTGCGAAGATCAAAGGCATCTTCAAGCGCAGGTATCAGCGGAATATGCTTTCTGCAAGCGGTGTCACGCTCAATCTCGCAAATAAGACCGCAGAGATCGACGGCAAGCCCGCAGAGCTTACCGCAAAGGAATTTGACCTGCTGGCAATACTTATCGAAAATCAGGGCAAGGCATTGAAAAAAGAGTATATGTTTTCCAGTGTTTGGGGCAGTGACAGCGATTCAGAGCTGCAAACTCTTCATGTGCATATCAACCGTCTGCGGCATAAGCTGGGCGATGATCCGAAAAATGCCAAGCGTCTACTGACCGTCTGGGGCGTGGGGTATAAGTTCGTATGAGGGTGTTCAGAAAGCTGTGCATTGCAGTACTTTCGATATTCCTGATACTTGCGGCGGTGCTGAATATTGTCCTAATAAGACAGGAAAAGGCGGCGGACGGTATGTACCGTGTGGAAGCTAAACGCCTTGCGGACGAAATAGCCGAAACAGGCAGCTATGACCTTGAAAATTATCCACATATTACGGGAGTATTCACGGCTGATGACGGTGGGTTGTACACCTCGGACGAGCATTATCTTATCACCAAAATAAGTGGTACATTATATCGTGTTGAGTATTCAACAGACAGTAATCAACATGGAATGCTCATAATAAATTTCGTGCTGTGTGCTATTTTTTTGATGATGGTCGGTCTACTTTTGTACATTTACAGGCATATCATCGCACCATTCAGCAGACTGAACGAAGTTCCGCAGGAGCTTGCAAGGGGCAATCTTGCCGTGCCGATACCCGAAGAAAAAAGCCGTTTCTTCGGTAAGTTCACATGGGGAGTAAATCTTCTGCGTGAGAGTATCGAGGACAGCCGCAAAAAGGAAATAACCATGCAGAAAGACAAGAAGCTGCTTCTGCTGTCACTCTCTCATGACATTAAAACGCCATTGTCTGCAATAAAGCTGAATGCAAAGGCACTTGCAAAGGGAATTTACAGCGATGAAGAAAAACGCCGCAGTGCCGCAGAGAGCATCAATGCTCGTGCGGACGAGATCGAACAGTTTGTCAGTGAGATCACCAAAGCGGCAAGTGAGGACTTCATGAGCTTTGAGGTAACGCAGGGTGAAGCGTTTCTGAGTCAGATCATCATGAAGATCCATGCGAGATATGCACCTCAGCTCAGCATTTCGGGAACGGAATTTATCGTACACAGATATGATGACTGCATTCCTTCCTGTGTTGCAGATCGCCTTGGCGAATGCCTGCAAAACCTGATCGAAAATGCGATCAAATACGGTGACGGCAAGCGAATCGAGATTGGTTTCGATAAAATGGACGGCTGTGAGCTGATAACGGTGACGAATACAGGCTGTACTCTTGAAACGAAGGAACTTCCGCAGATATTCGGGAGTTTTCATAGGGGAAATAATGCTGACAAGATACAGGGTAACGGTCTGGGGCTGTTCATCTGCAAACGGCTGATGTCGCTCATGGGCGGTGAGGTCTATGCTGAAATACACGGGGACTGTTTTAGTGTAACGCTGGTGGTGAAGCTGGCGTAAATAATATCTGTTCAAATAACCTTAGCCTACTGGTGCACCCGTTTTCCGTTCCGCATAAGTCATAATCAGAATTGTGGAGCATACCACAACAGGCACAAACCCTATTGAAACTGAATAACCACAAGCTCTCGGAAACGCTCTGTAAGCGTTTCTGAGGGCTTTTTCTTTTCAGCGGTTAGTTTTCCGCTCCGCAATGGTGGACGTCTCTGAGGGATATTTCCGTTTGCCAGACGGTCAAGCTGAGGTCTGCTCGGTGATGCCGTGAGTGATTTCATACTCACGCACACGACGGTAAAAGGTATTTGCCGACATACCCATTCTCCGCATAAAGTCCCTGCCAGTGATATTCTTCGACTTCCATTCCCCATAAAGCTGACCGAACCTTGTCCAGTCGGTGGGGATAGGCTTCCGCCCCGTATACTTGCCCTGTGCCTTAGCAATCTCGATGCCCTCACGCTGACGCTGTTTGAGTTGCTCTCTTTCAAGCTGAGAGAGTGCTGCAAATACGGTCAACATGAATTTGCCCGCAGGCGTGTCGGTGTCGATTTTCTCCTTGTGGCTGATGAGGGTAACAC
>CANRMY010000073.1 GCA_947631845.1 uncultured Oscillospiraceae bacterium
CACCACATCAGCCAGTTGGACATGGTCTGGCGGCTCAGAAGGATATTCCGCCGCTTGAGCTCCTGCTCCTGCCGGTAAAGGGGACTTCCCATCACGAACTTCTGTACCGCGATGTGCGCCACCGCCTCCGGGGAGGCAAATCCGCCTGGGATCAGGGGAGGCTCCTTCGGGGTCTTCACCACCGGCGTGCTGACGTCGTTCTTCTCACAGCTCCGGCAGGCATAAGTATGGTAGACGTCCCTCTGGATGTACGCCTCCGCCGGTTTGAACTTCAGCGTCTCCTTGGCGATGTTCTTCCTCGAACTGACCACCGGCCTACGCAAAGGTGAGCTTGTCGCCCTTCTCTGGTCTGACCTCGACGAGCAGTCGATGACGCTGAACGTCTGCAAGCAAGCCGTCAGGGTCAAGGGCGGAGGGGTGAAGGTTACCCGACCCAAAACTGAAACCTCCATCCGCAGGATTTCACTGTCCCAAGAGACGATAGATGTCCTCAAGGCCGAGCACGCCAAGCACCCGGAACTTGAGATCATGTTCCCCTCCCCAAAGACGCTGGGAATGTACTACCCCGACTCCGTGACCGCCATTCACAACAAAATCCTCAAATCTGCCGGCCTCCCCCACATCCGGCTACACGATCTCCGCCATACCTTCGCCACCCTTGCGTTGCAAAACGGCGTAGACGTCAAAACCGTCTCCAGCATCCTCGGCCACTACGACGCCGGGTTCACCCTCCGCACCTACACCCACGTTACAACGAAGATGCAGGAAGAAGCCGCCGCGACGATGGGCAAGCTGATTGGGGCAAACGTATGAGCAAAATCTACACAGCCATAACTAAAAAAGGCCGTGGGAACAAAAATCCTACGGTCTTGTGCTATCCTATCCTTTCCGCTCCGAAATCCCGTTGGGGTCAGAAAGGGGTCAGTGGTTAAGTGAAACGCCCAAAAAAGTACCGGATTTCCCGATTTTCTCAGGAAATCCGGCGGGTATTGGAGCTGGATGCGAGATTTGAACTCGCGACCTCATGATTACGAATCAGGCGCTCTACCGGCTGAGCTAATCCAGCAATTTTTGATTGCTTGCGCATTATAACACAAACCCGCCCCGGAGTCAATGTTTTTTTCGGGGCGGGATTCAAAATAGTTGAATGACGCCGAAGGTGGCGGCGGTGATGATGGCGGCGGCCATCAGCAGGCCCAGCGCGATAGCCGGTATGGCATAGCGGGCGCGCATATCCAGGATAGCGGCCACCAGCGCTCCGGTCCAGGCGCCCGTGCCCGGCAGCGGTATGCCCACTAAGATCACGAGGCCGATAAAGCGGTATTTTGTGACGACGCGGCCCTTCAGGTGCGCCTTTTTCTCCAGCGCTGTAACGATCCGGTCGAATCTGTCATTTCTTTTCCGCAGCCACGCAAAGACGCGTTTGATATATATGATAATGAACGGCACCGGGAGAAAATTCCCCGCCAACGCGCAGGCCAGCGCCAGGGGATAAGGAAGTCCCAGCGCTATCCCATAGGGGAGGCCGCCGCGAAGCTCCACGACAGGGATCATGGAGATCGCGAAGGTGGCGGTCATCCGGCCCAGCACCGTCCGGGTAAACCATTCCAGCATTTTTATGTCTCCGCCTTATTTTCTTACAAAATGATTTTAACGGTTTTTCCGCCGCATTTCAAGTAGTTTTTTCCACCAGCTCCACGATGCCCGCGCCCTTTTTCACCAAAAACGCCACCGGCGCGCCGCCAAAGGCCACGGCGGGGCTGGGCCGGCGCAGGATCATCCATTTTTGCGCCCGCATCTTTTCCATTTGGGCCGCCAGGTCCTCCACCGCGTAGCAGATATGGTACGGCCCCTCCCCGCAGGTGCGCAGGCGCTCATAAACGTGGGAGTCCTCCCCCAGGGGGGCCACCAGCTCCACCACCGTCCCGGCGTTTTCCATAAAACGCAGCAGGACATTTCGGGCGGCGCCGGCGCTGTCCGAAATATCGTCCCGGATGACGTCTGTGACCGGGACAAAGCCCAGCTCCGCGAAGGCCGCCGCGGCCCTGTCCAGATCCTTTACCAGATATCCGATATGATCTACCTTCAACCCGATCCCTCTCACGCGCCCAGGTGACGCACAAGCGCGTCCACCAGCTGACCCACGTTTTCGGACTTTGTCACCTCCGCCAGCGTAAAGGTGACGCCGAACGCGTCCTCGATCTCGTTGGTGAACAGCAGATGCGTCAGGCTGTCCCACTCGTCCACGTCCGCCGCGGTGGTATCGTCGGTGAGGACCACCGTGTCGTTATCGAATACGTCTCTGGCGATCTCGTTGATCTTTGCCATGATCTCTTCCCTGCTCATGCTTCCTCGCTCTCCTTGATATGGAATTTTCCGGGCCGGAAACGCTCCGTGTCCGCCCGGTATCGGTTCTCCCCGATCTGCTCAAAGCCCATGCTCTTATAGATATCCCTGACCATGCCGTTTTTCGGCGTGGGGATATATTCGCCCACCACCCATCGAAAGCCGGCCTTTTTGGCTCTGTCCATCAGCACGGCGATGATAAATTCCTCCATCCCCCGCTTCAGAACGCGGCAGCTCATGAGCCAGGTGTCGATGAAAAGCGTCTCCGCGTCCGTCCTGCGGCCCACGATCACGCCCACCAGGCCGTGATCGCCAAATTTATCCCGCAGCTCATAGGACAGCGTCAGGCACGCGGGATCCTCCGCCAGCCGCCGGATGTCCGCCTCGGTGTAGCGCACCGTGCGCAGATTGAACTGATTTGACCGCTGGGTCAGCTGGGCGATACGGGCGTATCCCGCCGGCGCAAAGGGCCGCGCCGACCCCACCATCTCCAGACTTTCCAGGTAGTCGTCCAGGGAGGCGTAGGACGCCTTCAGCTTCTCCCTGGCCTGCTCCGCCTGATAGAGCTTCGTCCGGTCCGCGCCCGCGCCGGTGTAGGCCGCCGTCTCGAAATAATTTTGCTTCTGCAAGAAGTCAAGATACAGCGCCGGATCCTCCGGGAGCTCCGGCACCTGGATCTCCGGGATCATGCTCCGCACCAGCTCCCGCTCAAAGGGGTTGTCGTCCACAAACACCATAGAATCCATGCCGATATTCAGCGTGCGCTGGATCAGCCGGATATTGGCGGCCTTGTCCTCCCAATTGGCCACAAAGACGGCAAAATCGTCCAGCCGCAGCACCATCTCCGGGTTGCTCTCAAAGGGGCTCCTGGCGGCGGCCTCGTCGTTTTTACTGCACACGGCCAGAAGGACGCCGCACTCCTTCAGCTCCTTGAGCCAGCGCTGGAAATTGGTGAAGACGTGGCCCCGGCCCAGATGGCCGATCTCGATGTTCTCCGGCCCGTCGTCCCCCACGACGCCCCCCCAGAGGGTGTTGTCCAGGTCCAGCACGACGCACTTTTTGATCCGCCCGGAGAGGGCCGCCTCCACGTCCACCACGGCCTTAGCCGCGTAGGGCAGGGCGTCCAGGCCCACGGCCATCTTGGCGCTGTAGTAGAGCGCCGGATCGAAGAAGCGCTCCCGGCCCAGCTCCGCCTGAACAGTCAGCAGATCCACCGGGTAGATGCCGGCGCGGGCCGCCATGCGCTCCTGGAGCAGGAAATTCAGGCGGCGAAGCTGATAGGTAAAGGTGGTGTCCACCCGGCAGGAGAAATTTCCCAGGGCCCGGTCGGCCAGCTCCGTAAAATTGCACTGTAAAATGGCGGCGGAGGTGTGACGCCCGATGGCGTCCCAGTACATCTCCAGCCTTGCGAGAACGCTGTCGGCAAAGTCCCGGCGGCGTTCCGGCGTCAGCTCCAGGAAGTCCTCGTAGAGCCGCTCCGTGGCGAGATACAGAAGAACGCTGTCGGGCGCGAAGCCGTAGGGCACCGAGCCGTCCTCCAGCACCTGGGCTTCGATCTGATCGTACCCGGCGTCAAACACCGTCAGCGGCAGCTTTTCCAGCGCCGCGAAGCCCCGCACCGCCACGGCCAGGAACTGGGTAGAGCAGTTGCCCAGGATCGCCAGGGCGCGCTCCTTGCCGAGGGCCGGCGTTTTGGCCGCCCTTCTCAGCTCTTTGAAGGAATACACGGACACTCCCCTCCCCGGTACGCACAATCTTCAACGTCACAGTCATTTAAATTATCTTTCATTTGGCGCGGATTGTCAATAGTTTTCACGCATTTCCCGGAAAATACGCCGTGGCGGCCTCCCGCCCGGTAAGCCCTCCGGCCTTTTCAGTTTTCAATCTTTCGAATTTTCAACTCATTATTTATATTGATTAAATAATTCCGTGTTTTTTCGGTAGGATCTTCCCAGGCGTTTTCCGCGTTTTTCTCCCCTCTTCCAATCCCGGCAAAACTTACTCCGCCGCCGCGCCGCATATCTTTTGACCTTCGGGCAATTATAATCACGAAAGGCGTTAAGACGCGTTTCAATCAAAAAAGGAGATGCAGAACAATGGCTAACAGAAGCAACAAGATCAACATTCCCGAAGCCCGCGCGGCTATGGACAAGTTCAAGATGGAGTCCGCTTCCGAGGTTGGCGTCAACCTGAAGCAGGGCTACAACGGCGACCTCACCAGCCGTCAGGCCGGCTCCGTGGGCGGCCAGATGGTCAAGAAGATGATCGAGGCCTACGAGAACGGCCTGAAGTAAGGCAGTCTTCTGAAAAAAGGCGGGAGAAGGGCAAGCCCTTCTCCCGCTTTTCCGTTGTGGAAATTCGCGAGCGCGCCGGCTTTTTGGCGGTCTGCCGGCGTCAGCCGTATACCTGCACGTCGTCGCCGTCCTGCTCCGCGCCGTTCCCCTCATCGCCGCCCGCGGGATCCGGGGCAGCGGTGTCGGGCGTGGTATCCGGGGCGGTCGTGTCAGGCGTCGTGTCCGGCGTGGTGTCGGGCGTGGTGTCCGGCGTCGTGTCCGGGGTGGTAGTATCGGGTGTGGTGTCGGGCGTGGTGTCGGGCGTGGTGGTGTCCGGCGTGGTGTCATCGACGGGCGTATCGGGGGGGCCCACCAGGACGATCTTCGTCATGGGCTTATAAACGTCCTTGGAGATCAGGGTACGGCTCAAAAGATTCCCGCTGGCGTCATAGACCAGCTTGTAGGCCTCGGAGGTGATGCCCACCTGCCCGCTGTTGGCCGTCTTGCGCTGGCCGGGCTTCAGGCTCTCGTCCACCTCCTCCACCGTCTCGTAATCCTTCCGGGCGATGATGTTGGACTCCAGCTCGATCCTGTAATCGTTCTCCTTAGTGCCCCAGAGCTCCACATAAAGCATCTTTTTCTCCACCCAGGCCACGATCTTGACGGGATAATGGGTGTTGTTTTTAAAGCGGAAGTTCAGGTTAGGCCAGCTGACCGTGGCGTCCAGGCCGGCGGGCAGATAGCTGACGGTGTAGCCGTGGTTGGTGCGCTCCACCGTCTCCAGGTCGGCGATTAGCGTGCAGTAATAGAGCGTGGAGCTGACCTGGCAGATGCCGCCGCCGATGGAATCCACATGCCTGCCGCCCACATAGGCGCCGGCGGACTTGTAGCCCTTCTCGGCCGTGCGCTTTCCCACCACCTTGTTGAAGTCGAACTCCTCGCCGGGGTTCATGGTAAAACCGTTGATGGCCGCCGCGGCCAGGGTGATGTTGTTGATCCGGTTGGCGGAGCTGCTGGCCAGCGTGGTGCTCTTTTCGGCGAGCTTATCCTTGTAGAGCAGCTCCTCCACGCTGCCGGCGTCGATATCGGGCTCGGTGACGATCAGCGGGATCCGCACCGTCTCGCCGGGGCCGCTGGTCTCCAGGAGCGCCCTGGCGGCCTCCTTATCAAAAGAAACGCCCTTGACAGCGGCGACGATCTGGCCCGTGGCGGTGTCGATCCTGGCGTTCTCCGGCTCGCGGTGTACCTCGTTATAGATGGCCTCCAGATCGATGTCCCCGGCCTCCGTCCCGCCGGTCCTGGTCTCCGAAAACTCGTCGGTGGTTTTGGAGGAGCCGGAAAGGAGCGTGTCGCGGATAAAGGCAAAGACGGCGTCCTCGTCCACGGTGTAGCCGCCGGTGCCCCGGGTGATGAAGAGCTCGCTGGCTGTGACCTCATAGCCCGCCTGCTGGGCGGTGTGGTTGGCGGCCTGGGCCGCCTGGGAGATCTTGGCCCGGACGCCGGACTCGTTCATCGCCCGCTCGGTGTACACCTCGTGGGGCTGGAGAACGCAGTTGATAAAGGAGCCCAGATTCTTAAAGAAATTCCCGTTCCGTCCGTAGGCGTAGGCCAGGTCCACCGCCTCGGTGATGGGCAGGGTCAGCCCCGCCTCGTCGCTGGTGACGGAGACGCTGACGCTCTGCGTCAGCACCGCCGTGGCCTGGATTCCCGTGGGGACGCCCACGTTGGCGCCCAGGAGCGTGCTCCTGGCGGTATCGTAGCTCATGCCGCCCACATCCACGCCCGCTATGGTGATGTTGGGGAAGATCGTCTTGCGCCCAGCCACATACGCTCCGGCGCCCAAAATCGCCCCTAAGATGATGGCGAGGATGATAACGCCGGAAACCAGCACCACAAAGCCGGTGTCGTTCTTTTTCCGCGCGTTCTGGTTGTTTTGCTGTGCCATATGCCTTTTATCCTCTCTTTTTTCTGTCTGTGCCCCGCCCGGGGGACATCCCTGTTCTTCTTTTTCCGATCGCTGATGGTATCTTATTCCTATCCGCGGCAAAAATCAATTACAATTCGGTTAACAATAATACCAAAACAGCTACATAAGCATCAAAACCGCATCCAGTGATGCCCGGTCTGTCACAGGACTTAACGATACTATATATTTTTTCCGACGGCATGTACGTCGGAAAAAATCCCATTTGCCGCCCAAGTGTGCCCCCTTGGGGCGCGCGCAGGGCGACAGCAGGGTAATTTTCCTGAATTTCGCAAAATTCAGAAAAATTACCCGCACGTTCCCCTTGTCGGAAAAAGCCCGCCAGGGCTTTTTCCGACAGCCTTGCATCATGTAATCCCGTGGAACAGCTGGACCTCTCCGGGCCGCTTGGAGAACATGGAGAACTGATAGACGTCCTCCCCCTCCTGCTTCCAGGGGGAGACGATGCTCATGCGCTGCTTGGTCTGGGCGTCCAGGATCTCCCCGATCAGCACGTTGGACAGCAGGAAGCCCTCCGGGGTGAAGCTCCACCGGTCGCCGTTCTTCACCATCCAGCCCCGCTTCACATAGGCCTCCAGGATCTGGCGGGCGTTGTCGAACTTGCAGGGGAAGATGTTGTAATATTCCTCCTCGGAGATGCCGTAGGTGGTGCGCAGGCCCAGCATCAGGTACTCCCCCGCCCGCTCAAAATCGGTGACCGATTCCGCGTGATCCACCACGCTCTTGCCGGAGAGGATGTTGTCCGCGTACAGCTCCAGATCCGCCACGCAGGAGTAGCGCTGGCCGGACACGCACGAGTGGGCCGCCGCCCCGAAGCCCATATATTCCCCCATCTGCCAGTATTTCAGGTTGTGGCGGGAGGCGAAGCCCCGGCGGGCGAAATTGGACACCTCATACTGCCTGTACCCGTAGCGGCCCAGCATATCCACCGCGAACAGGTACATATCCGCCTGCAGATCGTCGTCCGGGATAAAGGGGGAGTCCTTGAAGGGCCACAGGGCCGTCCCCTCCTCGATCTTCAGCCCGTAGGCGCTGATGTGATCGGGCTTCAGGGCCAGCATCTTGGTGAGGGTATCCGCCCAGTCCTCCCTGGTCTGGGAGGGCAGACCGTAGATGAGATCCAGCGACACGTTCTCGAACCCCGCCTTGCGGGCGTTCTCCACCGTCTCCTCCACCTTGGCGAAGTTGTGAAGCCGGCCTATGCTCTTGAGGATGCCGTCGTTGGCCGACTGGGCGCCGATGGAGAGCCTGTTGAAGCCCGCCCGGCGCAGCTTCACCATGTCCGCATAGGATATGCTGTCAGGGTTCACCTCCACGGTCGCTTCCCCGTCCACCATGACCCGTCCGTATTTTTTCAGCGCCTCAAAAAGCTCCACAAGCCTGGAGGCCCCGTAAAAGCTGGGCGTCCCGCCGCCGATGTACACCGTGTCGATGATGTACCCCTCCAGCTGGGAGCCGGCCTCCCGGATATGGCTGAGCAGCGCCTTCTGATACCGGGGCATCAGCGCGTCCTTGCCCACCCGCGAGTAGAAGTCGCAGTAGGCGCACTTCCCCGCGCAAAAGGGGATGTGGATGTATATACCCAGTCTCTTTTCCACCGTTCCCCCTCCTTCCGCATAACTTGACATAATACAGTATAAACCAACACGGCTGTTAATGCAAGTACAAACAGTAAATTAATGTCTTCCCAGGTACCCCTCTAAAATCAGCGCGGCGGCCACCGCGTCCACCGTCTCTCGCCGCCGCTTGCCGTGGCGGTCGTTGGCGGTCAGGATGCCGTGGGCCTCCACGGTGGTACGCCGCTCGTCCCACAGCACCACCTCCAGCCCCGCCTTCTCCGCCAAAAGCGCCCCGAAGGCGCGGGCCTTCTCGCTTCTGGGACCGGCGGAGCCGTCCATATTGACCGGATTCCCCAGAACGATCTTCTCCACGCCCCTTGCCTCGCACTCCCCGGCGATCTTCTCCGCCAGCCGCTCCGGGTCCCACTCCCGGATCACAAAGGCGTCCCCTGCCAGCCTCCCCGTGGGATCCGACACGGCCACGCCCGTCCTCTGATCTCCGTAATCCACAGCCAATATCCTCATACGTTCGCCCTCCCGATGGCCCTCTCCGTATAATC
Source organism: uncultured Oscillospiraceae bacterium (assembly GCA_947631845.1). Classification (GTDB taxonomy): domain Bacteria; phylum Bacillota; class Clostridia; order Oscillospirales; family Oscillospiraceae; genus RUG626. The sequence continues at coordinate 8,723 of CANRMY010000073.1, forward strand.
TACCCCAAACGCCCCCGGATTTCAACGATTTTTTCCCGGTTTCCCCGAAAATTTTTCTTGACTTGCGCCCTTGCCGGTGGTATAATTTCCTCACCTGTCGACCGAGAGGGCTTTATTTTTGTGCGCGTTTGCGCGAAAAAAGCGCCCTGACCCGGCCAATTCAAAGCAGGGAGGCAATTTTATAGGAGGTGCCGAAAAGATGGCCGCAGAAAACCGAGTCAAGGTCGTTCTTCGCTGCTCTGAGTGCAAGCAGCGCAACTACAACACGACCAAGAACAAGAGAAACACCCCTGAGAAGCTGGAGCTCAAGAAGTACTGCCGTTTCTGCCGTAAGCACACGGTCCACACCGAGACGAAGTAAGCGAAAAGGAGAACACAAATGGCAAAGTCCGAGAAAAAGTTCTTCACCCGGATCTCCGACTGGTTCCGGGGCATGAAGAGCGAGCTTAAAAAGGTCGTTTGGCCTACGGCAAAGCAGACTACCAACAACACGCTGGTCGTTCTCGCCGTCTGCGCCGCTTCCGCCGTCGTTCTTGGAGGGTTTGACTGGGTCGCCAGCGAGCTTGTCAATGTCCTGATCAACCTCTTCTCGTAAGGAGCTAAGATGGCGCAGGAAGCAAAGTGGTATGTGGTGCATACCTACTCCGGCTACGAAAACGCCGTGGCCGACACCGTCATGAAGTCGGCGGAAAACCGCAGCATGACGGATCTCATTCAGGAGGTCAACATCCCCCTGGAGACAGTAACCGAGCTCGAGGACGGCGTCCAGAAGACTTACGAGCGCAAGGTATTTCCCGGCTATGTGCTGGTCAAGATGATCATGACCGACGAAAGCTGGCATCTTGTACGCAACGTCCGCGGCTGCACCGGCTTTGTGGGCACCGGCAACAAGGCCATCCCCCTCTCCGAATCCGAGATCCTCGCCCTGGGCGTTGAAAAGCGCGATTTCAAGGTGGATTTCGACATCGGAAGCCGCATCCGCGTCTGCGACGGCCCCCTGGAGGGCTTTTTCGGCCAGGTGGAGGAGCTGGACATGGACAAGCAGATCGTCCGCGTCGTCGTCTCCATGTTCGGCCGCGAGACCCCCGTGGAGCTGGACTTCGACCAGATCGAGCTGGCAAAAGACTGAGCACACCCCGCCCGAAAGGGCATGAGCGCCGCTTCGGCGCTGTGGGAGGAGCTTTTCAAAAAAGCTTCGCCTGACCACATCTATATTATGGAGGTTCACGAAAGTGGCACAGAAAGTAACAGGAATCATCAAGCTTCAGATCCCTGCGGGCCGCGCGACTCCCGCGCCCCCCGTAGGCCCCGCCCTTGGCCAGCACGGCGTCAACATCGGCGCCTTCACCAAGGAATTCAACGAGCGCACCAAGGCCGACATGGGCATGATCACCCCCGTGGTCATCACCGTCTATTCCGACCGCAGCTTCACCTTCGTCACCAAGTCCGCCCCCGCCGCCGTGCTTCTCAAGAAGTATTGCAACATCGAGAAGGGCTCCGGCGTCCCCCAGCGCGATAAGGTCGCCAAGATCAGCAAGGAAGACGTCCGCAAGATCGCCGAGACCAAGATGAACGACCTGAACGCCGGTTCCATCGAGGCCGCCATGAGCATGATCGCCGGCACCGCCCGCAGCATGGGCATCGTAGTAGAGGAGGGCTGAGACTATGTTCAGAGGTAAAAATTATAAAGAGAGCGCCAAGCTCATCGACCGCTCCGTACAGTACGAGCCCCAGGACGCCTTCGAGCTCATCACCAAGACCAGCAAGGCCAAGTTTGACGAGACGGTGGAGCTCCATGTGAAGCTGGGCGTCGACTCCCGCCACGCCGACCAGCAGGTCCGCGGCGCCGTCGTCCTGCCCCACGGCACCGGTAAGACCCGCCGCGTTCTCGTGTTCTGCAAGGACGAGCGCAAGGAAGAGGCCCTGGCCGCCGGCGCCGACTACGCCGGAGCCATGGACATGGTGGAGAAGATCCAGAAGGAGAACTGGTTCGAATTCGACGCGGTCATCGCCACCCCCGACATGATGGGTACCGTTGGCCGTCTCGGTAAGATCCTGGGCCCCAAGGGCCTGATGCCCTCCCCCAAGGCCGGTACCGTCACCCCCAACCTGACCCAGGCCATCACCGAGGTCAAGGCCGG
>CANRMY010000074.1 GCA_947631845.1 uncultured Oscillospiraceae bacterium
TCAGAGATACAGATTTTTGAGGACAGGCAGCCTAACGGTCAATGGCTCAAATCCATGAAATTCAAGCTCCCCATTATCGAAGGAGATATGGAGTTGAGTTTGGACAATGATGAACATGTCGAGACGGTGGCCTTGCTGTGCCGCCGGAGCCCTTAAAAACGAATATTCCGGTGTCATCCAGGCGGTACGCCGGACAAAAATACAGCCGCGTAAAGCAGATCGAGTCAGTGTTGCAGATAGAGAGTCGAGGAGAAAAAGATGATCACAGAAGCCAATTTCAAAAGCGTCCTGCTTTCATTGGGCTTTTCGGGCAGCGGGGAGCTGTACGAGAAAAAATTTCCGCATTTTGGCGTCTCCATGCGGGTGGATTTTTCGGATCCCCATAAGAAGCTCTGTTATCCTGACGCGATCAGGGGAGGAGAGCGTAACGACGGATTCGACGCGCCTGAGAATTTTGTCGTCTTTGAATGTGTAAACCGTCTTCTGGAAAAGGGTTACCGTCCGGAGCATATCGAGCTGGAGAAGGAGTGGCATCTGGGACACGACGCGAAAGGCGGACGGGCCGATATTTGCGTGACGGATGAAGAGGGCTCCATGCTCTTCATCGTTGAATGTAAGACCTGGGGCCAGGAGTTCGACAAGGCGCTGAGCGACACGAAAAATGACGGCGGGCAGCTGTTCTCCTATTGGCAGCAGGAGCAGTCGTGTAAATGGCTCGTTTTGTACGCGTCGGGCTTCAGAAACGGCGCCGTGGAATACAAGGCGCCGGTCATCGACTGCGCCGATGACGCCAACATTGTCCGCCTTGCCAGGAAAGATAAATCCATCAAGCTCTACCGTGACGCGCATACCGCGCCGGAAAAACACGAGGTGTGGAAGGAGACCTATTCCGGCCAGTTCCACGACGATCTGATCTTCTCCGAGGCTTCCGTTGCGTATCAAATCGGCGTTCCGCCGCTGCTGAAAAAGGATCTGCGCGATTTTACGCCTGACGATAAGATCGTCAACAGATTTGAGGAGATCCTGCGCCATAACAATGTCAGCGATAAGGAGAACGCCTTTAACCGCTTGGTCGCGCTGTTCATCTGCAAGCTTGTTGACGAGAGCACCAAGGATGAGGCGGACGAGGTCGAATTTCAGTACAAGCAGGGCACGGATACCTACGAGACCTTGCAGGACCGCCTCCAGCGCCTCCACCGGGACGGCATGGAGAAATTCATGCGCGAGGAGATATACTATGTGTCCGCCGATTACCCGGAGCGGCTGTTTTTGAACTACACCGGACAAAAGAGGGAAAAGGCCATAGAGGACCTGCAGAATACCATCCGTATCCTGAAGTTCTATTCCAACAACGATTTCGCGTTCAAGGATGTGCACAATGAGGAGCTGTTCTATCAAAACGGCAAGATACTCGTGGAAATGGTACAGCTCTTTGAAAAATACAGGATCGTATATCCCTCCAAGCATCAGTTTCTGGGCGATCTGTTTGAACAGCTTTTGAACAAGGGCTTTAAGCAGAATGAGGGGCAATTCTTCACGCCGATGCCGATCACCCGCTTTATCTGGGACAGCCTGCCCGTCGACCGTATGGTGAGATCCGAACGGGGCACGGTGTACCCCAAGGTGATAGATTACGCGTGCGGCGCGGGACATTTTTTGACCGAGGCGGTAGAGACCGTCAATTACTTCGCGCGCTCGGACGGGAATAACGCGTGGGTCAAGGACCGTATCTACGGGATCGAAAAAGATTACCGTCTCGCCCGCGTAGCGAAAATATCCCTGTTTATGAACGGCGCCGGCGAGGGAAATATCATTTTCGGCGACGGCCTGGAAAACGCGCCCGACAAGGGGATCGATAACGGCTCGTTTGACATTCTCGTTGCCAATCCCCCCTATTCCGTGAAGGACTTCAAACAGCATCTGCAGCTGAAGAACAACAGCTTTACGCTCCTGGACCGCGTCGGCCTGAACGGCAGCGAGATAGAGACGCTGTTTGTAGAGCGCATCGCGCAGCTTCTGAAGCCCCGGGGGATCGCCGCGGTGATCCTGCCGAGCTCCATACTCTCCAACGACAGTGCCAGCTACACGGGAGCCCGTGAACAGCTCTTACAGAATTTCCATATCCGCGGGATCACGGCGTTTGGCTCTAAAACCTTTGGCGCCACAGGAACGAACACGGTGGTGATGTTCCTGGAAAAATTCAACGAGCCGCCAAAGCGGATCGATCTGGCTTCCGATTCCGTAGACGCGATCCTCGGCGGCGCCGGGCTGGAGGAATGGAAGGATAAGGAGATCTTAGAGGAGTACCTGGCGCAGATCGGGCTTGACGGGGAGGTATACGGCAGATTCCTGAAGAAGGACTGTTCTCTGGGGGAACTGGAGGACATCGATTACTTCAAAATGTATGTTGACGCCTTCGCGGATTCCGCGGACGCCAAAAGCCTGCAAAGGACAAGGGCCTTTAAAAGCAAGAGCGCCGATCAGCAGGCCGCCGCGTATCTGGAGAGATTCTATGAATACGCCCGCGCCGTCGAGCGGGAGAAGCTGCTGTATTTCTCCCTGGTATACCGACAGAAAACAGTGATCATAACGGCTCCGGCGGACAACAGGGAGCAAAAGGATTTCCTCGGATATGACTGGTCGAACCGCAAGGGGAATGAGGGGATCCAAATTATCACGCCCGGCGGAAAAATGTACGACGCCTCCGACCGCACGGCGGAGGGCACCCTTGCCAACGCCATCAAGCGGTCATTTCTGGGCGTTCTTCCGTCCTTTACCGAGGAACAGCGGGCGTGGGGGGCCGTTGTCAGCACGAAGGATATGCTGGATTTTTCACGCGCCGGCTTTAATAAGGCTATGCGTCTGAGCGTTGAGAGCCTGACTCAAGTGAACAGCCGGTATCCGGTGCTCCCGCTCGGTCAGATCTGCGAGGTCACGATAGGCGGTACGCCGTCACGAAGAAATCCGGAGTATTTCACCGGCGATCACCTGTGGGTGTCCATCGCCGAGATGCAGGGACAAACGATCACCGATACAAAGGAAAAAATAACCGACGAGGCCATTGCCGTCTCCAACGTAAAACGGATCCCGGCGGGAACCACACTGCTCAGCTTCAAGCTCAGTATTGGCAAAACGGCCATCGCGGGCACGGAGCTCTATACGAATGAAGCCATTGCGGCGCTGATCCCGTTAGACCGCGGTGAAATACTTGACAGGTATCTCTTTTACCTCTTCAAAGGAAAGCTCATCGACCTTGAAAGGACCGGCAGTAAGGCCTTTGGAAAGAGCCTGAACTCCGCGTATCTGCGGGAAGAGGTGAAGATCCCCGTCCCGCCTGTGGCCGTTCAACAGCAGATCGTTGACGCGTGTGCCGAAATAGACGCCGAATACGAAGCCACCCGCATGTCCGTTGAGGCCTATAAGCGGAAGATCGAGGAGCTGTTCGCGGAGCTGGATGTTATTATGTCAACCGGGGGGGGTACAGACTGAGTGAACTTTTTGAATGGGTAACGACCAGGATATCCGCCTTGTCACTCTCCCCCGACACATATGTGACGACGGACACCATGCTGCAAAAATGCGCCGGGATAAGAGAATATACACAGCCCCTGCCGGATACGAATGTCACGGCCTTTCAGGAGGGAGATATCCTCCTCTCCAACATTCGTCCGTATCTCCAGAAGCTGTGGTTTGCGACCTTTTCGGGGGGATGCTCAAATGACGTCCTGGTCCTGCGCGTAAAGGACAGAAAGGGGCATGATCCCGCCTTTTATGCGTCCTGCTTGAAAAGACAGGCCTTTTTCGACCACATCATGCGGGACGTTAGCGGAGTAAAAATGCCGCGGGGCAAGAAGACGCACATCATGAACTACCGTGTTCCGAACGTCGATCTGCGGCGGCAGAAGGAGACCGCCGCCAAGGTCGAGGCCATCGAGAAGCGGATCCTTGAAGCCAACGAGAAGCTGGAGGCCCTGTCCGGAAAGACAGCGGAGATCCTTGACCGGTTCCTGCATGGACCGGCATGATTGCGTGTTTTGATTTGATTGATGACCTATCTCCGCGAACGGCGCTCCGGCGGAAAGAGGAGACGAAATATGCTGAAATTTGGAATGCCCACCCTGATCGAGCTCCCCGATTTGGAGGACTGCGCGGCAAAGTGCCGGGAGCTGGGGCTTGACTTTGTGGAGCTGAATATGAATCTGCCCCAGTATCAGCCGGGGGAGATCGACGCTGACCGGTGCCGGGAGATCGCGGAGAAATACGGGATCTTTTACACCGTCCATCTGGATGAGAACCTGAACGTCAGCGATTTTAACCCCTATGTCGCCCAAGGGTACAGGCGCACCGTTGTGGAGACCATCGAGCTTGCGAAGAGGCTGGAGATCCCCGTCCTCAATATGCACCTGGCGAAAGGCGTCTATTTCACCCTGCCCGACAGAAAAGTTTACCTTTTTGACGCGTACAGGGAGCGATACCTTGCCGGCGTCGCCGCCTTCCGGGAGCTGTGCGAGGAGGCCGCCGGCGGCGCGGGGATCACCGTCTGCGTGGAAAATTGCGACGGATATACGGACTTCCAAAGGGAGGCCCTGGAGCTCCTGCTCAGATCCCCGGTGTTCGGCCTGACCTTTGATATCGGACACGACCACGGTTGCGGCGGAGCGGATGAAACATTCATCCTTGAACATAAGTCCCGCCTCGTCCATATGCACATGCACGACGCCCTGGGGAAGAAAAATCACCTGCCCCTGGGAGCGGGGGAGATCGACCTTGCGAAATATCTGCGCCTGGCCAAGGAGCGCGATCTGCGGGTGGTGCTGGAGACAAAAACCGTGGCGGGGCTGACCCGATCCGTGGAATGGCTGCGGGCGCAACCCACGGTTGACAGATAGTTGGTGGCGCGCAACCGGGTCTTTTGGTACGATAAAGGCACCTAACATACAAGGAGGTACTCAATATGAGCCTGGGTGAAAACATCAGGAGAAGGCGGGAGGCGCTGAAGCTCTCTCAGGAGGTGGTGGCGGAGCGGCTGGGCGTGAGCCGGCAGGCCGTCTCCAAGTGGGAAACGGGGAGGTCCGAGCCCACGGCGGCCAATCTGGTGGAGCTGACAAAGCTGCTGGAGACAGATCTCACGGAGCTGGTGGAGGGACCCAAGGACGTGCCAAAGGACGCGGTGGAACCGCCGGAGGACAGGAAAAAGCCCAATCAGATTCTGCGGACGAACCTGACCCTTTGGGCGATCATCCTGCAGGCCGGCTTTCTGGTGGGATTCGCCACGGCGTTCTATCAATACGACCGTATGAAGGCCGACACCCCGTCCAAGGCGCTTCTGATCCCGGTTTTCCTGGAGCTGATCCTGCTGGCCGCCTGCTCTGTGTGGATGGCGTCCAACCACCGCTTTACGCCCGATCCCGGACAGCGGCGGAAAAATACGTATATCGAGACTGCCTACTGCGCCCTCCAGGCCCTCCTGGGGCTTCTGGATATCCGCTTCGGCATGGGAATAGTGGGCGCCCTCCTCATCATCGCCGTGGGGCTTGTCTACATACTGTATATCAACCCAAAATACATGGGACGTAAGCTGACAAAATAAACAGGAATTTTACAAAGGAGGAACATGGGTATGGGATTTCTTGAGCTTTTTGAGGAGAAGAAGCCGATTATCGGCATGATCCACCTGGGGGGCGGCGGAGGCGAGGGCTTCCGCGCCAGGGCCAGACTGGAGATCGGCCAGATGTACGAGTGCGGCGTAGACGCCGTGCTGGTGGAGGACTACTTCGGCACCGTCGAGGACGTGGCATGGACGCTGGCATACCTCCGGGACAACTACCCCGGAAAAATCTACGGCGTCAACCTGCTGGGGGACTTCTCCGGCAGCTACGAGGCCGCCAGGCGCTACGGCGCGGCCTTCATGCAGGTGGACTCCATCTGCGGACACCTCCAGCCCCAGCGGGATCTGGAGTACGCCCGGATGATAGGCTCCCTCCGGGACGGGACGGTCAGCGTGCTGGGCGGGGTGCGGTTCAAGTACCAGCCGGTGCTGTCCGGCCGGAGCGTGGAGGAGGATCTGCGCCTGGGCATGGAGCGGTGCGACGCCATCGTTGTCACCGGGGCCGGCACGGGCATCAACACCGAGCTTGACAAGATCAAGGCTTTCCGCCAGGTGACCGGCAGCTTCCCGCTGATCGTGGGCGCGGGCCTCACCGCCGAGACGGTCCGGGAACAGCTCACCTACGCCGACGGCGCCATCGTGGGCAGCTGGTTCAAGGAGGAGGGCAAGGCCGTCAACCCCGTGGATCCCCGGCGGCTGGAGCGCTTTATGAGCGAGGTGCGCGCCCTCCGCGCCAGCCTGTGACGCGCGTAAAAAAGAGACGGAGGCAGTCACCATGGGGGAAAAGAAAAAGCTGACCTTTGACGAGAAGCTGGATCTCCTGGTGGGCAAGGTGCTGGAGCTGCTGTCCGGCTTTGTGGAGAAGGCCGCCGACGGGGCCCCCTTCCGGCAGTATGTGACCATGGACATTCCGGACTGGCCCCATGAGGACGAGGCATTGGTGGAGGTCTATACCTCCGACCAGTGGCGGCTCCGGGTGGGCGTCCACCGGGAGGGCAGCGACCGCTTCTCCTGGCACTTCCTGGACGCCGGCCCCAGGACGTATATCCTGGAGCGCCTGGGCGCCCCAGAGACCCACGCCTCGGTGAGAAGCTCCATCCTGGAGCTGACAAAAAGCGTGGACGACTGGTACGCCGAACACGGTTGAGCTCCGGACATACAAAGCAATAACAAATGTTTACGATGTAAATATACCATAAGGATTTTCACATGTCAAGCATAATATAAAGTAATTTTAATGCAACTTTCGCATAAATAAAAGGCCGGGACGAGACGTCCGGCCAAAGTGACAACGGGGAAACGGGGGGAAAGACGGTGAAGCGGATCCTTCTCATCGGCACCGGGGGGACCATCGCCTCGCGGGAGACGGGGGACGGGCTGGCCCCGGGGCTGACCGCCTCTGAGCTGCTGACGGGGCTTGCGGGGGTGGAGAGCGGCGTTCACGCGGAGGCCGTGGAGCTGCTGGCCCTGGACAGCACCAATATCGAGCCGCGTCATTGGCTGATGATCGCGGCGTGCATAAAAGAGAATTATGTTAACTACGACGGCTTTGTGATCACCCACGGCACGGACACGCTGGCCTACACGGCGGCGGCCCTGAGCTATCTGGTGAAGGGGAGCCCCAAGCCCATCGTCCTCACCGGGGCCCAGAGGCCCATGGGGATGGACTCCACCGACTCCAGGGAGAATTTGCGTGATGCCCTGCTGTGCGCCGCTTCGGACCTGCCGGGGGTGTCCATCGTCTTTGACCACAAGGTCATCCTGGGCACCCGGGCCAAAAAGACCCGCTCCAAAAGCTTTTCGGCCTTTGAGAGCATCAACTACCCGGATCTGGGCGTCATCCGTGACGGGGCGGTGCTGCCCTTCATCCGCCAGGACTGCGGGACGGAGCCGGAATTCTCCGACGCCCTGGACACGAAGGTGTCGCTTTTGAAGCTGATCCCCGGCGTCGAACGGGACGTGCTGGACTTCCTCTTTGAGCGCAGCGACGCCGTGGTCATCGAGAGCTTCGGCGTAGGGGGCCTGCCGGAGGCCGGCGGATTCTTCGAGTCCGTGCGCGGGTGGATGGAGCGGGGCCGGATCGCCGTCCTCACCACTCAGGTGGAGAACGAGGGCTCGGATCTGACGGTCTACCATGTGGGCCACCGGCTCAAGCGGGAGCTGGGGGTCCTGGAGGCCTACGACATGACCACCGAGGCCGTCATCGCCAAGCTCATGTGGATCCTGGCAAAGACAAAGAATCCCACGGAGGTGGAACGGCTGTTCTACACCCCCGTGGCCATGGATATGTTTCCGAGACATACGCGGTAAAAAGGACCGCCCGGTGTGCGGCCCCTACGATTGGTACGCCGCGTTTCCGTACGGGCCGGACACCCGGCCGGCCCGTGAATCGACTTCCTGAAAATCTTCCCCTCGACGCCGTAGGGGCCGCCTCTCCAGGCGGCCCGCCGTCATACGCAAAGATTTTTCGATTTCCCCGTTTGATTTCGCCCAACGCACCCGTACGGGCCGGACACCCGGCCGGCCCGACGCACCCCGAATTTCCCGCGCGCCGCCCCAAAAAAAGGTTGCGGCTCCGCCGCAGATTGAAATGACGGGCCGCCTGGAGAGGCGGCCCCTACAAAGGTGCAACGGAAAGCCGGTGGTAATTGTGGGACGGGTCGCCCGGGAGGGCGACCCCTACAGGGGCATACGGTAGAGTTTCAGGAATTCGGGAACTTTACCTGACGATCTCCACCACCTCGCCGATATACATGGTGTGGGGGGCTTCGGTTTTGTAGAAGGCGTTGACCACGTTCTCCGGCATGGCGGCGAGGTCCAGGTCCTGGCGGTAGATTTTCTTGCAGAGAAGCGTGGTGTGGGCCTGGGCAAAGGTCACGGCGTTTTCAAGAAAGCGCGGCGTCAGGCCGGCCTTTGCCACCTTGTCCCCGTCCCGGCCCGATTCGCTCCCCAGGAGCAGCAGCGCCTTCCGGTACTCCTCCGGGTAGAAGCTGACGGTGAAAAAGCCGTTTTCCTCCAGAAATTCGTGGGTATACCGGACGGGCTTGACGTAGACGGTGACGACGCTCTTGCCCCAGAGGGTGCCCGCGCCGCCCCAGCTGATGGTCATGGTGTTGAAGCGCTCCGCCGTGCCGGCGGTGACCAGGGCCCACTCGTTGTTGAAAAGACGGAAAATATCGGTTTTCAGTTCCATATGCTGAACTCCTTTCAAGAAAAAAATATAGTATCATTATACAACAAAGCGGAGGTGTTTTCAATGAAAATCACATTTATCGGCGCCACCCACGACGTGACGGGCAGCTGTACCCTGCTGGAGGCGGGGGGCCATAACGTCCTCATCGACTGCGGCATGAGGCAGGGGACCACGGCCTTTGAAAATGTGCCTCTGCCCGTGGCGGAAAAGGACATCGAGTGCGTCCTGCTGACCCACGCCCACGTGGATCACTCGGGGCTGCTGCCGCTCCTGTACAAAAACGGCTTCCGGGGGGCGGTGTACACCACCGAGGCCACCCGGAACCTCTGCGAGATCATGCTCCGCGACTGTGCCAACATCCAGATGAGCGACGCGGAGTACAAAAACCGCAAGGCCCGCCGGGCCGGCGAGCCGGAGATCCCGCCGCTCTTTGACCTGAACGACGCGGAGGGGGTGCTGAAGCTCTTCCGCGGGTGCGACTATGAGCGGCCCATCCAGATAAACGAGGCCCTCACCGTGCGCTTTACCGACATCGGCCATCTCCTGGGCTCCGCCTGCGTCGAGACGTGGCTCCACGAGGGGGACGAGGTGCGGAAGATGGTCTTTTCCGGGGACGTGGGCAACACCGATCAGCCCATCATCCGGGACCCCCAGAAGGTGGCGGAGGCGGATTATGTGATGCTGGAATCCACCTACGGCGACCGCTTCCACGGGGAGCGGCGGGAGTACATCAACACCCTGGCGGGGTTCATCCAGAGGACCCTTGACCGGGGCGGCAACGTGATCGTCCCGTCCTTCGCCGTGGGCCGGACCCAGGAGATTTTGTACTTCATCCGCGAGATCAAAAACGCCGGCCTTGTGAAGGGACACCCGGATTTCCCCGTCTATGTGGACAGCCCCCTGGCCAACGAGGCCACGTCGGTGTTCATGCAGTGCGACACCGCGTACCTGGACGAGGAGACACGGGCCGTCATGGCCGCCGGGGAGAACCCGCTGGTGTTCCCCGGCCTGCGGCTCACCACCTCCACCGATGAGTCCAAGGCGCTGAATACGGACGCGGAGCCCAAGGTCATCCTCTCCGCCTCCGGTATGTGCGACGCGGGCCGGGTGCGGCACCACCTGAAATACAACCTGTGGCGGCCGGAATGTATGGTGCTGTTCGTGGGGTATCAGGCGGCGGGGACGCTGGGCCGGCTTATCTACGACGGGGCCAAGAGCGTGAAGCTCTTCGGCGACGACGTGGCGGTGAACGCCCAGATCGAGTACCTGCCCGGCGTCTCCGGCCACGCGGACAAGGCGGGGCTCATCGACTGGATCGGCGGCTTTGAGACGAAGCCGAAAAAGGTCTTTGTGAACCACGGCGACGAGGGGGCCTGTGAGGAGCTGGCCCGGTGCCTCCGGGAGGAGCACGGCATCGACGCCTACGCCCCCTACTCCGGCACGGAGTACGATCTGAAAACAGGGGAGTTCGTGCGCCTGACGGAGGGCGTCCGGGTGCGGAAGGACAAGCCCGCCTCCCCGGCCCGCAAGCGCGCCGACGACGCCTACAAGCGGCTTCTGGAGGCCGTCAACCGCCTGACGCTCACCGCCAGGGAGTGCGAGGGCCTTGCCACCAAGGAGCTGGCGAAGCTTACGAATATGGTCAATTCTCTGACGGAGAAAATGAGGAAATAACTTTCCGCCTTACCCCGGCGGGGGTTCCGCCCTTAAAAGGGCGGAGGAAATCAGCTTTTTCTCTTTTCCCAAAATGGAAAAGAGAAAAAGCTTGCAAAAAGAGAAATGAAAGTTGTATAGTAAAAGTGGACAACCGAAAGAGGGAATGATAAAATTCTCTGAAAGGGGTGTCTACCATGAGGAA
>CANRMY010000075.1 GCA_947631845.1 uncultured Oscillospiraceae bacterium
AGCCACGGGATCGTCTGTGCCTTCCTGACCCAACGGTTGCTCTCCTTCAGGTTCATCCCCACCGGCTGTTTGAAATCCGAAAGTCTGATCTGTCCATTGCTGTACCGATACATACCCATCCCCCTGATGCAAAGTTTTTTGCCCGTTTTCGCCTTTTCTTTTGCGCTTATTGTACCACATTCGGATGGTTTTGTCTTGGGGTTACTGGGATTTTCGTTTGTTCAGGGGAGATTAAGTAAGGAGCTTCAGTTCTTCATACATCTTTGACCGCGCCATTGACATCGTCACCTTTATAGCCAAACCTTCTGGCCACACCGGTAACAAAGCTGTCTACTTTTTCGTTCGCTGACTCTCTGCCGCGCGCAAGGTCAAACTCACCCACCCAGAGCACGTCAAGAGCGCCGCACAGTAAGCCCGAGGCAATGGATACCAAATAGTCAATACTGTCCGCTTTGCCGGACAGCATCTCAATTTGCCGGTCCAGTCCATAAATGATTCTGTCAAAGTCGTATTCCGGTGGACCTTCATAGGCAATCGTACTGACTTGCAAATCATTCATCAAGACCGCCCCTCATTTTTCGAGTTTTTTCATGGCTGACAGCAATATATCACGGATCAGCCGCAAAATCAATCCTGCTTTCAGGGCCGGCCAAGGGGCCGGTCTCTGTAAGGAGAGGCGGGTCAGAGGCGAGCGGGGCGCGATCCGATCAACAGCCGCTACCGAATGAGCTTATACACGCAGGAGCCGGCGTAGGTCAGCGGATCCTCCTGAGCGAAGAAGATGACGCCGTCCGTGGGGGCGGTGAGCTGCTCGCGGACGGAGCCGTCGTAGGGGTCCAGCACCTGCGCCAGCGTCTGGCCCCGCGCCACGTTGGCGCCGGGGGACAGGAAGGCGTCGATGATGCCGGAGGTGTGGGATTGGATGTTCATCAGGTCCCCCTCGTCGATGACCTCGGAGATATACCCCTCGTGGATGTGGCGGGTGCCGGTGATGATGTTCTCCTTGCGGAGGAAATTCAACACCGCGTTCACGGCCAGGGTCACATCATTGCGGTCGATGGTGTCGGTGGTCCCGGCGTAGACGGAGAAGGCGTCGGATTCCCAGACCTGCCAGTTGTAGTTGAGGGTCGTGGTGTCGTAGGGACGGGGCTGGCGCAGGAGGATATAGGGCAGGCCGAACTCTTTGGCCTTTTCCGCGTTTTCCCAGCCCGTCTTCATGATACGCACGTGGGGCACAAACACGCCGGGGACATAGAAGCTGGCAAATTGGATGCCGTTTTTGTAGTCCTTGATCTCCTCAAAAAGGCCGGCGGCGATGCGCTGGGTGGTCTCCCCCAGACTGTAGCCGGGGAACATGCGGTTGATATCCGTGTTGTCCGTGGGCCAGAAGCGTTTGCGTATATTCATGGAGGCGGAGTTGACGCAGGGGACCACCAGGACGGACTTGCCGGGGACGAGCTTCCCCTGAGCCTCGATCTCCTTCAGCGCCTTCACAAGCTGGGAGCAGGTGTAGAGCTGCTGGACCTCGTTGCCCCGGAGCGCCCCCACCACGCAGGCGGACTTTTCCCCGGAGCCGAAGGTGAAGCCCGTCACCCTCAGGGCGTCCCGGTAGAGGGATTTAAGCTGAAATACCGTCTTTTTCTCCATCTTCACACCTCCAATATCCTGGCGATCAGCGAGCCCTCGTCCACCACCGGGTATTCCCGGAGGGTGAACACCATCCCCGCGCAGGGGGAGTAGACGCGCTCCGACACCTTCCCCGTCAGCGGGTCCACGATGTCCCCGATCCGGTCTCCGGGCAGGACGCGCCTTGTGTGCTCCACCTGGGGCAGAAATATCCCGGAGGCCCCGGCGTTCAGGAAGCTCACCTTGCCGTCGGCGGAGACGATGGGCGCTCTCGGCTCGATGACCGGCCCCGTCCAGGCGCCCAGCTTACGCATCAGGCAAAAGATCCCGTCAGCCAGCTGGCGGGTGTACTCAGGCGTTATGCGCATCCCCACGCCCATCTCCGCCACCAGGCACGGCGTGCCCACGCTGTTCAGGGCGTAGGCCAGGGTGGATTCCAGCACGGTGGACGCGGCGTGGATCCAGATAAAATCCACGTTCATATACATGGCCAGCGGCACCAGCGTGTCCGCCGTGACGGTGTTGATGCGGATCTGGGGGATCTCCCGGAGGAAGATGTTGCTGGCGTGGATGTCCACGCACACGTCGCTGCCCCGGATGTCGTTCACGATCCTGGCGGCGATGGTCTCGGTCATAACGCCGTCCTCCGCGCCGGGAAAAATGCGGTTCATGTCCAGATCGAAGCCGGGGATGCCCCGTGTGATGGAGTCTATCCCCAGGGGATTCAGCGCCGGGTATAAGTCCACGGTGCCGCGCAGATACTCCGGGTGCTCCCCGATGCGGCGGTTCACCTCAAAGCACACCGCCTGCCCCTCCAGCTCGTCGCCGTGGGTGCCCGTGACCACGGACACACGGGGCCCCTCGCCGGAGGAGACCCGGTTTTTCAGGATGGACAGCTCCTCGTCAACGGGGAGGTCGATCCTTGTGACAGTCTTGATCATACTTTTTTCACACTCACTGTAATTATTTGATTTTCGCAGGCTCGGCCGGCGTAGGTTCCCCGGTTCAAAAGGCAGTCCCGGCAGTCCCGGCCGTGGCAGAGCTTGATATAGTCCCCGTTCACGCGCCTGCCCCAGGT
Organism: uncultured Oscillospiraceae bacterium; assembly: GCA_947631845.1. Taxonomy (GTDB): domain Bacteria; phylum Bacillota; class Clostridia; order Oscillospirales; family Oscillospiraceae; genus RUG626. Next base: position 2,705 of record CANRMY010000075.1, read on the forward strand.
GGGGTCCAGGCCGACCCAGCGGCCGCCGCTCCACACCTCCGCCCAGGCGTGGGTCTGCCCCTCGCCGACGACCATCCCCGCCACATAGCGGGCCGGTATGCCGTCCATCCGGCAGAGGGTGACCAGGGCCTGGGTGAAGTCCTGACAGACGCCCGACCGCTGCTTAAGGGCGGCCTCCGATGAGCTTGTGGTGTCCGTGACGCCGGGAACATACCGTAAAACCCGGCGCAGGGCGGCCATCATATGCTCCGCCCGCGTAAGGGCATCGCCGGTCCGAGGCAAGTCCAAATCATGATAAAGCCGGACAGCACAAGGCCCCGGCGCCGTCGCCGGGGTTTGTATGAAATAGATCTCCGATCCCGCGCCGCGCTCGGCCTCTCCCGGCCCCGTCAGCACCCGCCCGCGGATATGGGCGGTGAAGGTCCGATGTCCCTCCGCCGCCGTTCCGTAGACGTAGCCGTTCCCGAAGCCGTCCCGGCCTTGGGATACCCAGCTTTTTGGCGAGATATCCACATCCAAGCTCAGGACCTTCTGCCTCTCCGTGTCCGGCGGCAGGAGCATGAGCCGAAAGGCGTGGGCGAAGATCTCCCGGTCAAATTCCGAGCGCATCCTGTATTCAAAGGCCAGCTCAGACATGCAGGATCCCCATGAGGGCCCCCAGGGCGCCGTCGTAGTCAAGCTCCGGGGCGGACATGTACCCCTCCAGGGCCTCCATGGCGGCCCTGTTGACGGGCAGCTGGCTCTCCCGGGCCCTGGGAACCATCCGGTGGTAGATCCGCCGGACCTCGTGGGGGTCCATGTGGAACCGGAGGTACAGGTCCAGCCTCTCCACCCGCTTGCCGAACTTCATGATGCCCCGGATGCAGTAGCCGTCTATCTGGTCGTCCACGCACCCCCAGAAGGCCAGCAGGTGATCCACCACCTTTTGGAGCAGGATCACCGGGGCGTCGGAGGCGACGGCCGCGTCCATGCTGTACACCGCCATCTGTATGTACCCCAGCGTCTCCGTGCCGATCTCGTCCCGCATGACAATGGCGTTGTCGTAGGCGCGGGCGAGGTTGGATATGATGGAATTGCAGTCCTGTCTGTCGTAGCCGTACCGCTGGAGAAAGTCCTCCCGAGAAGCGTAGATGTTGGGGATGTCCAGCATCACGCACAGCGCCTTATAAAAGTCCTCGTCCGCGTCCAGCATACTGTCGTACCCGTCGCAATAGAGCTTCAGCGTGGTATACACCCGCTCCGAATACCGGCCCAGCCAATAGAGGTGGTCCGCCTTGTCTACCGTGATAGCACCCATGTGTCCTTGAAGCCTCCTCCCTGAGATGAATTGACGATGAAGGAATCGGGATCCCGTGAAAACCGGGTGAGCCCGCTTTTCCATACGGTCACGTCCTCCCCGGTGAGGACGAAAGCCCGCAGATCCGCCTTCCGGGGGACACGCTCGCCGTTTTCCATGATGTCGATGTCGATGAAGTCGATGACGTCCTGGGCGATGAACCGCCGGGGCTGGGCCTTGATAAGGGCCAGCATATCCGCCTTTTGCGCCTTTGTGAGCTTATTGCCAAAGACCACCCCGTAGCCGCCGGCCTCGGCCACATCCTTTATGACGATCTCGTCGAATTTGTCGAGGACGTATTTCATGTCCTCCGGGTAATAGGGCAGATAGGTAGGGGCATTGTGGGTGATGCACTCCTCGCCCAGGTAGTACTTCACCATCTTGGGCACGAAGTAGTAGATGCCCTTGTCATCCGCCACGCCGTTGCCGGGGGCATTGATAATGGCCACATTCCCCTTTTTATAGACGTCGAAGATGTGGGGGACGCCGATGACCGACTCAGGGAGAAAGCTCATGGGGTCCAGATATTCATCGGAGATGCGGCGGTACACCGCGCCCACGCGGCACTTTTGGCCGCCCATGTCGGTGTAGTACAGAAAATCGTTCTCCACGAAGAGATCGCTGCCGGTGACCAGCACCGAATCCGTCAGCTCCGCCAGGTACGAGTGCTCAAAAAACGCCGCGTTATAGCGCCCCGGCGTCAGGATCACGTTGTCCCCGCCCACGTTCACATGGTCCATGGTGCGGCGCAGAAGCTGGGCGTAGTCCCGGTTGTCCACGATCTTCCGCTCCCGGAAGGTCTCGGGGGAGGCCCTCCGGCAAAGGCCGCGGGCGATGAGGGGGTACGACGCCCCGGAGGGCACCCGCAGATTGTCCTCTAAGATGTACCAGGCGCCGTCCTTCGCCTGTACCAGATCGATGCCGGAGATGTGGCTGGCCACGCCCTTTGGCGCCCGCACGCCCTCGCACGGGGGCAGATACCCGGAGGAGGCGTAGACAAATTCCGGAGGTATGATCCCGTCCTTGACGATCCGCTTGTCCGTGTAGATGTCCTGAAGAAAGCAGTTGAGCGCCGTCACCCGCTGCTTGAGGCCCTTTTCCAGATATTCAAATTCCTCCGCGCCGATGACCCGGGGGATCGCGTCGAAGGGGAAAAGCTGTTCCCGGAACTCGCCGTTTTTGTAAATGCCGAACTTCACGCCGTATCGGGCCAGCTGCTCGTTGATGGCGTCGGCCTCCTTACAAATGTCGTGCATATGACCACCACCCGAAATAGAAAAAGGCAGGGGAAAAGCTCCCTTGCCTTTATCAAGATTTTAACACAGCAGTCCGCTGATGTCAACGTCTGTCCTTCGGCGCATCTTCCAATTTTTTTCGGAAATATCGGGTTGATTTAGGCGTTATTCTGACGCGCTCGGCGGGTTCGGCCCGTGCTTGTCAGTGTGTGGGATGATTAGATCTCCTGGCATTCAGCGCCAGTGCGGCAAGGCCGATTAGCAGGAGGATGGCGCATGGAATCAGCTGCTTAAAGCTGCCGGTCGTGGCCAAGGTCCAGAGTCCATCCGCCACGGAGACGGCGTTCACCGGGGTGAGGAACCGCAAAAAGTCGATGCCCAGCGCGTAGAGGATCGCCGGAAGGCCCAGAAGGGCGAGATTGATCATATACGCGAGCTCCACGGTGGGACAGCGCCCACTTATGAACATCACCGCCATAGCCAGCATGGCCAGCATCAGGTATCTCAGGGCGTAGAGGAGAGCCAGGAACTGCCCCACGGTCATCCCCGGGAACGGGAAGGCGGACAGCTCGCTGAAGTTCCCCACGGGCGCGGCAATGTCGCCGGGGTGGAAGATCCTGACGAACTCCCTGAATTCCCGCCCATAGACCGCCACCCAGATCATGGCGGTCATCAAAAGGGTGGTGAGGAGCTTGCGCACAAAAACACCGCCCCTGCCCCGTTTGAGGGAGCGGAGCATGGGGACGACGCCGGACTGCCGTTCAAAGGCGCAGACCGGGGCGCAGCAGAGGATGATAAAGACGATGGCAAAGGCCGCGTTGAGCCGCTGGAGGTCCAGGCTCTTGGGGCCGTAAACGCAGTCATAGGGCGTGACGGGCCCCACGATCCAGGGCTCGTAGCCTCCCGCCCGCGCCCGCTCCCGCAGGGTCTCCACCTGCTCCTCCACCTCGTCCAGCGCCGAAAGGAGCGTGGCGTCGCCCTCCGTCATGGCGCGCGCGGCCACAAGGTAATCGTCCACATAGTCGTCCGCCGGCCCGCGAAGTTCCTCCAGATAGGCCATGACCCACGGGTCCCCCGTCTCCGGTTCATTGCTGAAGCGGATATAATTGAGCGTCCCGCTGGCCAGGAGGATGATCAGGAGGACCGGCAGGCCCTTTTGGAAAATAAAGGTCTTGTAGACCTCCCACCCGCCCACGGTGAGGCGGCGGCGGAAGACGTCCAAACACTTGTTCCACCCGTCCGCCAGCACCTGGAGGAAACTGCGTCTCCCCTCGGGGCGTCTCAGGTGCGCCGTGAGGACGGCCCAGAGCAGAAAGCCGACGGTGGACACCGGCAGGGCCCCCAGCGCCAGACGCCTGATGCCGACGGGATAGCCGAAGAGGTCGATATTCAGATACTCCGTGTAGAGCTTGGAGGTCCGTATGTAGGAGAAGAGGTTAAAATACTTCACCGGGTTGAAGATACTCTGCACCGGCAGGAACGCGAAGAGGGCGTACTCCCCCGCCAGCATCACGCACAGGACCGACAGGGAGAACTGCGCGCTGGAAAGGGATCCCAGCAGGCACCAGAGCAGCAGCCCCACCATAAAGCCGGACGCGGCCTTGACGAGCAGATACTGCGCGATCCACTCCCCGATGGTGATGTGTTGCGTCAGCGTGCGGAAGACCGCCAGCGACTGGACGCTCCGGCCCAGGTCGCCCCAACCGCCGGACAGCGCCAGCGAGGCCAGCAGATTGACGCCGTAAAGGAGCGCCGCGCCCCCCGCCGACACGCACAGCAAAATGGCCACCCTGGTGAGGCCCAGCCGCCAGCGCCCGCCGGAGGTGCCTCGGATGACGCCCCAGAGCCCGGCCTTGCGCTCCTCCAGGAAAGCGAACACGAAGAGGATAATAAGAAGCAGATAGAGGTAGTCCGCCAGCTCGAACTCCGCCCAGCCTTCCACGGCCCGGTTGGAGCCGAACTCCACCTTGACGCCGCGCATCGTCTCAAACTCCGCCGCGGTGCGGAGCAGATTCCGGTTGGCAAAGCTGTTTTTGTCCCCAAAAAGCGCCGTCTGGGACTGGAGGGCCGCCTGCTTCTGGATGCTGTCGATGTAGCCCTCATACCCCTTTATGTACTGAAGCTCCTCCCGCAGCTCCTCGACCCGGTATTGGGCCGTGAAAAGGATGTCCTCCCGGAGGGACTCTTCGAGTCCGGCGAGGGACGTCACAAATTCGCTCTCCGCCGCCCACTGTTCCACCTCCGCCCTGGGCATGGACAGGTATTCGTCGTTGTCCCATAAGAGCAGTGTGATATAGTTTTCCAGATAGTCCGCTTCCGCCGTCAAGAGCTCGTCGATCTCCTCCGGGCTGTGCCCCCGCGTCCGGGAGACCAGCCGGTCGTAATACCGTTCGCCCTCGACCATTCGCGTGATGGCCCCCCGGCCGAAGTATTCCATACGTCCCACGAAGAAAAAGGCGACGGACAGGACCACGATCAGCGCCGTCGCCGCAAGCCGCCGGGGATTCAAAAGTACACGTTTCCACTCGCCCATATCATTCACCCAGGTAGTAGAGGTACACGTCCTCCAGGTTGAGCCGGTACGCCACCGGCGTCCACGTCTCCGGGATGGAGGCGATAAGCTCCGCGGGCGGAGCCATCCGCAGGAGCTCGCCCTTCTTCATGAGCAGCACCTCGTCGGCGATGGACTCGATGTCGCTGACGATATGGGTAGCCAGAAGGACAATGCGGTCACGGGCCAGCTCCTTGATGAAGTTGCGGATACGCACCCGCTCCTTGGGATCCAGCCCCGCCGTGGGCTCGTCCAGAATAAGCACTTTGGGATCTCCCAAAAGCGCCTGGGCCAGCAGCACCCGCTGCTTCATACCGCCGGAGAAGCCGCCCACCTTTTTGTGGCGGACATTGGAGAGGTTCGTAAGCTCCAGCACCTCGTTGACCTCGCGCTTTAAGTCGCGGCCCCGGAGCCCCTTGAGCCTGCCGATGTACGTGACGAAGCTCTCCGCCGTCATGTGTTCGTAGACACCCTGCTGCTGAGGCATATAGCCCAACTGCGCCCTGAACTTATCCCCCAACTTCAAAATATCCACCCCGTCAAAGGTGATGGAACCTCCGTCGCGCTTCACATTGTCAGTGATGAGGTTCATCATGGTGCTCTTCCCGGCGCCGTTGGCCCCCAGGATCCCATAGATGCCCGGGGTGAAGGTCACGGTAAGCCCGGAAAGGGCCGTGATCTTTCCATACCTTTTCGTCACATTTTGAATAGCCAGTTCCACGGCTCTATCCCCCCCAAAATTCACTTTGAAAGCGCCAGGAATCGCACGCGTACTTAGTACTTATCTATAAGGATAACCTCGCTGCCGTCCAGCGGCACGGCAAAGAAAGCATCAAATTTTCTGTCCTCTTCAAGGATAGTACACATGCCGTAGAGATTTTCTTCGTCCATGCCAAAGAAAGTTTGGAAATAGTACTCATCCCCCGGGGTCAACCGTTTGACCGGCTCCCCCTCGTAGTTATAGAGAAGCATGTTGCGATAGAAAAGCGTGTCGCCGGTCCCGCCGTGCTCCACGATGATATAGTCGCGCGTAAAGAACGGCGCCGTGAAGTAATCCCCCGGCCCTTCATAGAGCTCCATAATCGGCTCCACCTCTCCAGTCTCGAAGGAGTATCTGTATACAATTTGCCTGAAATCACGGGGTACCCCACAGAGGTCGAAATAAATGCCGTCCCCGGGAATTGGGCGAAAGCTGTATCTGGAATACACGGCTCCCTCCGGTGCATCCGCGCTGTAGAGCAGCTCGCCTTTTCGGGTTTTGGTGTCCCAGCGAAGAAGCTCGACGCGGTCCCGCAAGGATTTTTGCTGTTTTTTTCATATGAAACGCTCCTTTTCAGACATTTTTTTATTACGTCAGATTTCCACTGCTTGCTGACGCAATAATCCTTGCGGTAATCGTGGGCACATTGCCACAAAAACTATCTTTTGAAAACAATTTAACCCACATAAAAAATATGTGCTCAGCACAGGATTTTGTTACAGAGCGGAAAAAATAACTTAGCAAAGTCAGCGCCAATCATAATACGCACTAATCTGCCAAGTTAAATTAATAAACTAACTCGGTTATAAGGGTTATAATCTAATGGTAAAAACATTATGATTGCGGATCAGCCCGTCCAGCTCGGCGCTGCGTTTCTTCGCCTTGCCCACCTTCCGCTTTAGCTCTTTCGCCATTTCTTTCTGCCGCACCTCGGACGCCTCACGCACCTTGCGAATGAACTCAGCCTCGTTGGAGATAGCGTAGGCGCTGACCATACGGATGGTGTCGAGGATCAGCGCACGGAGCGACCGCGTGCTGATATAGTGGGAGAAGCACGTCTTGCTGGTATGGTTGAACGTCAACTCGTAGGTGGAACAATCGTAATGGTCATAGGGGTACAGACCGCTCACCGGGTCCTTGCCCCGGTTCTCTTTCTCTGCCTGTTTGCGCCCCCTGTGGTTATACATCTTCGCGCCGCAGTCCGCGCAGTACACAAGACCGGTCAGCGGGTTGGCCGCGCCGGTGGTGTCCGTGCGCCGGACAGTTTGGCGCGACCGTTGAGCCAACTTCCACGTTTCGGCATCCACGATGGCCTCGTGGGTGTTCTCGAAAACCGTCCATTCCTCCGGCGGACGTTTGACGGCAATCTTGTCTTTGTAGGATTCCTTGTAAGAGCGGAAATTCACCGTATGCCCCATATACTCCGGCTTGGCCAGGATGTTGCTGACCGAGGTGCAGCACCAGTCGTAGGGGCGGCTCATGTCCGTGCTGTTCTTCTGTGTACCCTGACCCCGTTTGGCCATATACACCGAAGGTCGCTCCACCTTGTCGTCTCGCAGGATGTTGGCGATCTGCTGGGGGCCATATCCGTTAGCGCTGAGTTGGAAGATACGGCGCACAACCGCCGCCGCTTCCTCGTCCAAGAGCCAGTGGTGCTTGTCCTCCGGGTCCTTCCGGTAGCCGTAGATGGCGTGATTGGTGGTGGGCTTTCCCGCCTTGCCCCGGGCCTGATACGCCGCGCACTGCTTCCGGCTGCAATCCCGTAAGTACCATTCGCTCATGATATTGATGAAGGGGGCGAACTCCCCGCTGCTCTTGTCCGCGCTGTCCACGCCGTTCCCGATGGCGATGAAGCGGACGCCGTTGTTGCGAAA
>CANRMY010000076.1 GCA_947631845.1 uncultured Oscillospiraceae bacterium
TCCACTCCGGCATAGGATACAGCGCACCAAGTATGTTTTTCTCTCTTTTATGTGTCCACTAAGCTTGACAAGTTTCAGATTTATTTTTGGGCCCGGTGGTGAACCGGGCCCAAGCTATATTTCGGCGATCCGGCTGCCGCGGCAACAGTCGATACCCATGGTCCCATTCATATCCGCGCGGTACGTTGACGCATTGTCTCTGCGTCAAACCCGCTTAGCCGCTCACCGCTCTACCAGCGAAGCGTGATATTCTCTTTCGGGCCGCGCTGGTGCGGCTTTGATCGTGTGATAATCGAAAGTAGGGGCCGATGACCACATCGGCCCACACGCCGCACCCCCGTTCAAAAAGGTTGCGGCTTTACCGCTTATTATATTTTTTGGGCCGAGCGGGTCTGGCCCCTACGGGCGGTACGGTGGGCTATGAGGGTTCCTGTACGGGCCGGACACTGGCCGGCCCGTGTATCGAATCTCCGAAATGCCATCGTTCACCGCCGTAGGGGCCGCCTCTCTTGGCGGCCCGCCAATTCAATGGCGGCGAAGCCGCAACCTTTCTGAACGACGGCGCGTATGAGATTCGACAGTGCGTCGGGCCGGCCGGGTGTCCGGCCCGTACAGGGTACGTGCGGGCGTTCCCCGGGGTTCTCCACATAGGGGCCGCGGCCCCTGTGTGGTCGTTTTTAAAAGGGGGAGTCCAGAGGGGAGGGGCCCCCGCGCGGCTGTCGCTGCGTGGGGAAAGGAGGAGCGAACCGTGCGAGTGAGGGCGAACACTTGCAGCCCGAGCCATCGCCGGTTCCGCGACGACGTGAGAAAGCCCCCCTCTGGTTGTTTTTCTCTTCTTTGTTGCTTTCTTCCCTTTTGTCAACACAAAAGAGAAGAAAGCAAATTCCCGTCCGCCCGTAAGGGCGGACAACATGGTTATTGCTCCCATTCCTCCACCGGCAGGCCGGTCAGGAACCGCCGCACCATATCCAGGGCGTGGTTGGCGGCGCTGATGCGCACCCGGTCCCGGTCGTGGCCCAGGTGGAGCTTGCGGGTGTACGTCCTGCGGTGGGTGGCGAGACTGACGAACACCGTGCCCACGGGGGTGCCGGACTCGTCGGAGGCCGGCCCCGCGATGCCCGTGATGCCGATCCCCAGGTCTGACTCGAATCTGGCCCTGGCCCCCTGGGCCATGGCCTCGGCCACCGAGGAGCTGACCACCCCGTCATGCTCCAAAAGGTCGGCGGGGACGCCCAGGATCGCCGTCTTGGACGACGGCGCGTAAGTCACCGCGCCCCCCAGATAGACCTCCGACGCGCCGGGCAGGTCGGTCATCCGCTTGGAGACCAGCCCGCCGGTACAGCTCTCGGCGGCGGCCAGGGTCACGCCGTCCTTCTTCAGAAGCTGGAGGACCGTGTTCTCCAGGGTGTCCGTGTCGATGCCGTAGACGCAGTCGCCGATCTTCTCCCGCACCTCGGCGATCACCGGCGCCATCATCCGCTCCGCCTCCTCGTCGGTCCTGGCCCTGGCGGTGACCCGCAGCCGCACCTCGCCGGATTTGGCGTAGGGGGCCAGGGTGGGATTTTCAAGCTTCAGCATGGTGTCCCGGAGCTTATCCTCCACAAAGGATTCGCCCAGGCCGAAGATGTGGATGTTGTGGCTCTTGATCTCCAGATCCGAGAGCCTTCTCAGATACGGCATGGCGCAGGAGCGGAACATGGGCACGCACTCCCGGGGCGGGCCGGGGAGCATCAGGACGTGGACGCCCTCCGCCTCAAAGGCGCACCCCGGCGCGGTGCCGCAGTCGTTGTGGAAGGGGACGCACCCCTCCGGCAGATACGCCTGCCGGTAGTTGTTGTCGGTCATCTGGTGACTGTGGAGCCGGGTGGCAAAGTAATCCCGGATCTCCTGGGCCTCCTGCTCGTCAAAGATGAGCTTTTTCCCGAAGGACTCCGCCAGCGTCTGCTTGGTCAGGTCGTCGCAGGTGGGGCCCAACCCGCCGGTGGTGATGAGGATGTCGGCCCTCCCCTTGGCAACGGCCACGGCGGCCTTGAGCCGCTCCGGGTTGTCGCCCACCACGGTGTGGTAATAGACATTGATGCCGATCTCACTGAGCATCTGGGAGATGTCCTGGGCGTCGGTGTTGGCGATGTTGCCCAGCAAAAGCTCCGTTCCCACGGAGATGATTTCGGCTGTGTGCGTCATGGATCTGGCCTCCGTTATAATGATTTGCGCCTGTTACGCTTTTTTGTCCCGTTTAAAATATTTGTCCAGCTGTTCCACCATGCTGTCCGGCATCCCCGTCTTCACAGGCAGGAACCGGGCGTTTGCCACCCGGGCGATGATCCCGGCGGAGAAGGCGAAGATATCGCCCATAGCCGCCTCGCTCAGGGGGAAGAGCAGATCCTGATGGATGTGGATCCCGGCGGTATTGGTGCGGCGGGTGATGCCCAGGGCCGGGACGCCGTTATCCGCGAAGGGCGCGGAGTCGGAGGAGTGGACCTTCTGGACGAAGTTGGCCGGCCAGCCCACCTCGTGGGCGTACTGCTGGGCGAAGTGGAGAAGATCGTCCCCGCCGGTGACGTAGATCTCGTTGGGACCCAGGACGGTGCCGCACATGTCGAAGTTGAAGCAGAACTTCACCTGGGGCATCAGCTCCCCGTTCTGTTCGATCCACGCCTTGGAGCCCAGAAGCCCCTGCTCCTCGCTGCCGCACCAGATGAACCGCAGGGTGCGCCGGGCCGGATGCTTCACGAAATGCTTATAGAGCGCCATCAGATTGGCCGCCCCCGTGGCGTTGTCCCAGGAGCCGGTTCCCACGGGCACGGAGTCGTAGTGGGCGGTGAGGACGACGGACTCCCCGGGGATTTCCGTCCCCGGCACCACCGCCAGCACGTCCCGGGAGGTGTGCGCCACATCCCGCTGGACAAGCTCCAGACGGACGGTCCTCGCCCCGTCCCGCACCAGCTCCGTGGCGTCCCGTCCCGTGATCAAAAAGCCCGGAATGCGCCCCAGCTCCTGCATGTTGGGCCGGATGGTGCGGGAGTAGAGATCCTCGCCGCTCTCGTCGTCGAACCACTTGCCCTGAAGAGTGATGAACGCGGCGGCCTTCTTCTCAACGAGCAGCTTGTAGGCGTCAAAGGTGAGGGCGTTGAGCAGGACGGCGTACCCCTCCAGACTGTCGAGCCCGCCGTATTCCTCCTCCGTCCCCTGGGGGGCGTAGAAGAAGTTCAGCTCCGCCCCGCCCGCCGGCAGGGAGCCGGACAGCCAGTAGGGCACGCACGCCACGGCCCGTTCAAAGGGCGATGTGACGGTCATGGAGCAGGCTTCCACCTCCGAGGCGGGAACGGTGAAGTCCATCAGCTCCCCCCGGCCCCCGGCGGCCCCGATCTTCTTTAGCAGGAGGTTGGCGGCGCGCAGCTCGTCCTCCGTCCCGCCGTAGCGCACAAAGCTGAGCTTTTCCACCAGACCCAGCTGGTATTTTCCTGTTTCCACGGTCATGTTCCTCCTGTTATTTTGAAATTATTACACTCTCTATATGGGCCAGGGCCTCCGCCACCAGGCCGTCGATGTCCAGCGGCCTTTCCGCCTCCACGACATCCTCCAGGCGCGGCTTTGTCCGGGGGTGACGGGGGGTAAAGACGGTACAGCAGTCCTCGTAGGGGAGGATGCTCGTCTCGAAGGTGCCGATCTTCCGGGCGATCTCGATGATCTCCCGCTTGTCCATGCACACTAAGGGGCGCAGGACGGGAATTTTGACCGGCTCCTGAGTCACCGCCATGGCCTGCATGGTCTGGCTGGCCACCTGGCCCAGGCTCTCGCCGGTGACGATGGCCCCGCAGTTGTCCCGGAGGGCGATCCTCTCGCAGATGCGGGTCATGAACCGGCGCATGATGACGGTGAAATATTCCTCCGGGCACTTGTCCCGGATCTCCTCCTGGATGTGGGTGAAGGGCACGATCTCCAGCTTCATCCGCCCGCACCAGGGGGCCAGGATACGCGCCAGGTCGATGACCTTCTGCTTGGCAAGCTCCGAGGTGTAGGGGAAGGAGAAGAAGTGGACGGGGATGATGTGTACGCCCCTCTTGGCGGTCATCCAGGTGCTCACCGGGCTGTCGATGCCCCCGGAGAGCATGGAGACGGCGGAGCCGCAGGACCCCACCGGCATCCCCCCGGCCCCCAGAGCGGGGACGGAGTGGACATAGGCGGCGGTCTCCCGGATCTCGATGTTGACGGTAAGCTCCGGCTCGTGGACGTCCACCGCCACGTCCGGAAAGGCGTCGGACAGAAGCCCGCCCACGGTCTGACTGAGCTCGATGGAGGTCATGGGGTAGGCCTTATCCGACCGCTTTGTTTCCACCTTGAAGCTCCGGGCCCTCAAGAAGTCCTCCGCCAGATACTTTTTCGCCGTCTCAAAAATGGCGTCGGGGTCTTTATCCGAGGCCGCCGCCCGGACCACGGCCACAAAGCCGAAGATCTGCTTGGCCGCCTCAAAGGCCGCGTCCATATCGGCCGCCTCGTCCAGCGGCTCCACATACACGGTGGACTGGGCGGCGTATATTTTGAATTTCCCGATGTGCGCCATCCGCCGGCGCACGTTGGCCACCAGCTTATCCTCAAAGACCCGCCGGTTGAGCCCCTTCAGGACGATCTCGCCCTGCTTGAGAAGAAGTATATCGTTCATGGGTTCCCCCCTTATTTATCAACTTTGAAATCGTAGGCCCGGTACTGGATGGCCTCGGCCAGGTGCTGAGGCTCGATCTTCTCGCTCCCCGCCAGGTCCGCGATGGTGCGGGCTACTCTTAAGATCCGGTCGTGGCTGCGGGCGGTGAGGCCCAGCCGGTCAAAGGCGCTTTTCATCAGCTTTTCCCCCGCCGCGTCCAGCTCGCAGTGATCGCGGATCTCGTCGGGGCCCATCTGGGCGTTGGAGGCCACCCGTTTGCCGGCGTACCGCTGCCGCTGGCGCTGCCAGGCGGCGTTGACCCGCTCCCGGATGGCCGCGCTGGATTCCGCCGGCGCCCGGCCGCGCAGATCTTCGAACTCCAGGGCCGGCACGTCGATGTGCATGTCGATGCGGTCCAGCAGCGGCCCGGAGACCTTGGACCGGTACGCCGCCACGCTCTGGAGCGTGCAGGTGCACCGCCCGGAGGGGTGGCCGAACCAGCCGCATTTGCAGGGGTTCATGGCGCACACCAGCATGAACCGGCTGGGGTAGGTGACCGTCCCGGCGGAGCGGGAGACGGTGACGCGCCCGTCCTCGATGGGCTGGCGCAGGGCCTCGATCACGTCCCGGTGGAATTCCGGCAGCTCATCCAGAAAGAGGATGCCGTTGTGGGCCAGGGAGATCTCCCCCGGCTGCAGCTGCGCCCCGCCGGACATGGCCGCGTAGGACAGGGTGTGGTGAGGGGAGCGGAAGGGCCGCTCGGACAGGATATGCTGCTTTCCCACCGTCCGACCCGCCACCGAGTAGATGGCGGTGGTCTCCAGCTGCTCCTGACGGGACATATCCGGCAGGATGGTGGGCAGACGCTTAGCCAGCATGGATTTTCCGGCCCCCGGCGGGCCGATGAGCAGGATGTTGTGGCCGCCGGCGGCGGCCACCTCCAGGGCCCTTTTCGCGGTCTCCTGGCCCTTGACCTCGGAAAAATCCACGCCGTAGTCGGGCCGGGGCAGAACGGTGGGCCGGGGGGCGGGCATCAGCGGTTTGCGCCCCTCCAGGTGGTCGATGAGCTCCAGGGCGTTCCGGACGCCGTAGACCGTGACGCCGCCGGCAAAGCACGCCTCCTCGGCGTTTTCCGCCGGGACATACAGCTCCTTGACGCCGCACCGGGCCGCCCGCATGGCCATGGAGAGCGCCCCCGACACGGGGCGCAGCTCGCCGCTGAGGGCCAGCTCCCCCACAAAGGCCATGGTGGGCGGCGTGGGGTGGATGGCGCCGGAGGAGATGAGGATACTGAGCATGATGGGCAGGTCGTAGATGGAGCCGGACTTTTTGATGTGGGCCGGGGCCAGATTCACATTCACGCGGGAGTTGGGGAACTTGAAGCCGCAGCTCTTCACCGCCGAGGGCACCCGTTCCCGGGACTCCCGGACGGCGGCATCCGGCAGGCCGCCGATCTCAAATTTGGGCAGACCCCGGGAGATATCGCACTCCACGGACACATCCACCCCGTCTATGCCCGCTATACCGAAGGAACGGACAGCATGTACCATGTAAAACTCCTTTCCGGATCCTGTGGCCAAAGGCCTGACGGCCTTTGGCCGACAAGGGGAACGCGCGGCGATCATTTCCGCCTGCACAGCCAATAGGGCACGGCCACAAAAAGCGCGCCGCCTATGATGTTGCCCAGGGTGACCATGCCGATGTTCACCACGTAATGCCAGAAGTCCGCCTCCTTCATCAGCAGCGCCACGGCGAGACTGGACATATTGGCCACGGAGTGCTCAAAGCCGCAGACCATGAAGATGAGGATGCACCAGAAGACCATGATGAGCTTGCCGGATTCGGACTTCATCTTGAAGGAGCACCACACGGCCAGGCACACCAGCATATTGCACAGGACCCCCCGCACGAACATCTGCGGCACGGACAGAAAGAGCTTCGTCCGGGCAAGGGAGGCGATATAGGCGGCCGTTGTCCCCGACACAAGGCCGGTGGCGTAGTAGAGCGCGGCCGCCAGCCAGGAGCCGGCGTAGTTGGCCAGCCAGCAGAAGAGCCACAGCTTCATGGCGTCCACGGCCTTGACCCTTTTCTCCAGCACCCCGGCGGTCATCACCAGGTTGTTGCCGGTGAAAAGCTCGCTGCCGGCCATGATCACAAGGCTCAGGGCCGAGGCGAAGGTAAAGGCCGCCGCCAGCTTCGTCCAGGGGCTCTCCGCCGCCTGGAACACGCCCCCCACCGTGGCGGAGACAAAGCCGCCGAAGGCCACGAACATCCCCGCCAGCACCCCGGCGAAGAAATACCCCACCGGCGAGCGGCGCATGAAGGAGAGCTTGCTCTCCGACGCGGAAACCACCGCGTCATAGGCTTCCCCGAACATATGACTGCCCCCTTTTTCCGATTTTGCGGAGCGGTTTTTGACCATATTTGGCCGCACTTTACAAGACCCTGCCCGCGTCCGCATTTTGACAGCGTCTATTATACACCATGTTTCTCCAATTGTCATTCTTTTTTCACATAAAAAAACTTGCCATGGGCCGAATTATTTGCTATACTTCACCTGTCTTAAGTCTTTTCGTCAAGAGGTGATCCCGCCTTGAACTTTC
This sequence comes from uncultured Oscillospiraceae bacterium, assembly GCA_947631845.1. GTDB lineage: Bacteria > Bacillota > Clostridia > Oscillospirales > Oscillospiraceae > RUG626. The sequence goes on from CANRMY010000076.1 coordinate 7,246, forward strand.
TCCGCTTCCTTTTAGCGTTGTTCATGCTCCTCCGGACGCTCCCGGCGCCCCTCGCGCGCCTGCCGGAGCGGGCCTCGGTGACCATGACCTTCGTGGGGGACTGCACCATCGCCACCGACCAGGGCTCCTTCAAGAAAAACAGCCTCAACTGGTACACCACCAACCACGAGTATTCCTACTTCCTTGAAAAAGTGGCGCCCATCTTCGCGGAGGACGACATCACCGTGGTCAACTGCGAGACCGTCCTCTCCGACAGGGAGGATCTGACGCCGGTGACCAAGACCACCCAGCGGGCCTTCTGGTTTTTAGGCCCCGCCGCCAACGCCAAGATCTTCTCCTCCTCCAGCGTGGAGGTGGCCTGCTTTGCCAACAACCACATGAACGACTACGGCAGTCAGGGGCAGAAGGACACCATCGCCGCCCTGGAGGCGGAGGATCTGATCGTGGGGAAGGACAAAAAGCCCGTCTACATCGAGAAAAACGGCATCACCGTGGGCATCCTGGCCTGCCAGCTCTGGTACGGCGGGGCGGAGAAGGCCCTGTACCCCATCCTGGAGGAGATGGTGAAGAACTCCGATTACCAGGTGATCTACCCCCACGGCGGCACCGAGAGCGTCTTCTACATTGACGAGTGGCGCACCACCGCCTTCCACAACCTCATCGACCGGGGCGCGGACCTGATCGTGGGTACCCACGCCCACCGGCTCCAGCCCATCGAGCACTATAAGGACGGCACCATCGTCTACTGCCTGGGCAATTTCTGCTTCGGCGGCAACAACGCCCCCCAGAACCGCACGGCCATCTACCAGTGTACCATCACCCCCGACGGCGACGGCTTCCAGTTCGAGGAAAAGCTGATCCCCTGCTACGTCTACACCGGCTCCCGCAACAACTGGCAGCCCTGCCCCGTGGAGGAGGACGACCCGGTCTATCAGAAGATCTACGACTATATGTACGGCCTCCGGGAGGACCCACTGTAAGCACGGAACAGTTGAATATCAATCATCACAAAGCATTATAACACTTCGAATTACGTTTGTCAAGCATTTTCTAAAATATTTTTTAATTATTTTTACGCCCGGCTGTTTTCAGCCGGGCGTTTGCAATATGTCCTAAAAATGCTCTTGAAAAACGGAAATTTCTATTTACATTGGAGGCTAAACGTGATAAAATTCACAAAGATGAGCAAGTGCGCTCATCCACCTTCTTGTTTTTAAAAATTTTAATATAAGGAGAGAAGAACATGGCGAGAAAATTCAAGTCCATGGACGGCAACAACGCGGCCGCGTGGGTATCCTACGCGTTCACCGAGGTTGCGGGCATCTACCCGATCACGCCGTCCAGCCCCATGGCTGACTACGTGGATCAGTGGGCCGCCGCGGGTCAGAAGAACATTTTCGGAACTACCGTGAAGGTAGTGGAGATGCAGTCCGAGGCAGGCGCCTCCGGTACGGTGCACGGCTCTCTGGCGGCCGGCGCCCTTACCACTACATACACCGCCTCCCAGGGCCTCCTTCTGATGATCCCCAACATGTACAAGATCGCCGGTGAGCTGCTCCCCTGCGTCTTCCATGTGTCCGCCCGCACCGTGGCCAGCCACGCCCTGAACATCTTTGGCGACCACTCCGACGTGATGGCCTGCCGCCAGACCGGCTTTGCCATGCTGGCCGAGGGCTCCGTCCAGGAGGTCATGGATCTGGCCCCCGTGGCGCATCTGGCAGCCATCAAGGGCCGCGTCCCCTTCATCAACTTCTTCGACGGCTTCCGTACCTCCCACGAGATCCAAAAGATCGCCGTCTGGGATTACGACGATCTGAAGGAAATGGTGGACATGGACGCCGTGGAGGCGTTCCGCGCCCACGCGCTGAACCCCGAGCATCCCAACATGCGCGGCTCCCACGAGAACGGAGACATCTTCTTCCAGCACCGCGAGGCCTGCAACAAGTACTATGAGGCCCTGCCCGCCGTCGTTGAGGAGTACATGGACAAGATCAACGCCAAGCTGGGCACCGACTACAAGCTCTTCAACTACTACGGCGCGCCCGACGCCGACCGGGTCATCGTGGCCATGGGCTCCATCTGCGACGTGACCGACGAGGTCATCGACTACATGAACGCCCACGGCGAGAAGGTGGGCATCATCAAGGTCCGCCTGTACCGCCCCTTCGCCGCCGACAAGTTCGTGGCGGCCATCCCGGCTACCTGCAAGAAGCTGGCCGTTCTGGACCGCACCAAGGAGCCCGGTTCCCTGGGCGAGCCGCTCTATCTGGACGTGATCACCGCCCTGAACGCCGCCGGACGCACCGGCATCCAGGTCATCGGCGGCCGTTACGGCCTGGGCTCCAAGGATACGCCTCCCTCCAGCGTCTTCGCTGTCTACAAGGAGCTTGCCAAGGACGCGCCCAAGCATCAGTTCACCATCGGCATCGTGGACGATGTCACCAACCTGAGCCTGCCTGAGGAGCCCGCCCCCAACACCGCGGCGGAGGGCACCATCGAGTGCAAGTTCTGGGGTCTCGGCGGCGACGGCACCGTGGGCGCCAACAAGAACTCCATCAAGATCATCGGCGACCACACCGACAAGTACGTCCA
>CANRMY010000077.1 GCA_947631845.1 uncultured Oscillospiraceae bacterium
ATCAACGACGAGAAGCAGGCCAAGCTCTACAAGGAGAGCATCGAGCCCAACCTGACCGAGGGCAAGACCCTGGCCTTCGCCCACGGCTTCAACATCCACTTCGGCTGCATCAAGCCCCCCAAGAATGTCAACGTCATCATGATCGCCCCCAAGGGCCCCGGCCACACCGTCAGATCCGAGTATCAGGCGGGCAAGGGCGTGCCCTGCCTCATCGCCGTGGAGCAGGACGCCACCGGCGACGCCTGGGACATCGGCCTGGCTTATGCCGCCGGCATCGGCGGCGCCCGCGCCGGCGTTCTGGAGACCACCTTCCGCACCGAGACCGAGACCGACCTCTTCGGCGAGCAGGCCGTCCTGTGCGGCGGCGTCTGCGCCCTGATGCAGGCGGGCTTCGAGACGCTGTGCGAGGCCGGCTACGACCCCCGGAACGCCTACTTTGAGTGCATCCACGAGATGAAGCTGATCGTGGACCTCATCTATCAGAGCGGCTTTGCCGGGATGCGCTACTCCATCTCCAACACCGCCGAGTACGGCGACTATGTGACCGGGCCCAAGATCATCACCGAGGAGACCAAGAAGACCATGAAGAAGATCCTCAGCGATATCCAGGACGGCACCTTTGCCAAGGAGTTCCTTCTCGATATGTCCGACGCCGGCGCGCAGGTCCATTTCAACGCCATGCGCAAGAAGGCCGCCGAGCATCCCAGCGAGATCGTGGGCGCCGAGGTGCGCAAGCTCTACAGCTGGTCCGACGAGGATAAGCTTATAAACAACTAAACTGGCTTGAAAGGCCGCAGAGCGGCCTTTCAATGCCAAGGGAACGTGCGGTAAAACATATCTGAATTTTGCGAAATTCAGATATGTTTTACCTGCTGTTTTGCTGTATGCACGGCCCGTAGGGCCGTACACTCCGCAAAACAAAAGGGATTTTTTCCGAGGCGCATGTCCTCGGAAAAAATATTTAATGATTGGAAACTTACCGTGAAAGGACACTGTTCCAATGATCCAAGACACCCCGGCCATCGGCCGCGAGGGCGGCAGGCACGAGGTCGTGACCCTCTGCGGCAGCACCCGCTTCAAGGACGATTTTCTAAAAGCCCAGGAAGCCCTGACCTTGGCGGGCAAGCTTGTGATCTCCCTCGGCTTTTTCGAGCACGCCGAGGGCAAAACCGTTTCCCCTGAGACAGAAGCCCTCCTGGCGGATATCCACCGGCAGCGGATCGACATGTCCGATTCCATATTCGTCATCAACCGGGACGACTACATCGGCAAAAGCACCGCCTCCGAGATCGGGTACGCCAGGGCCGCGGGGAAGACCGTGCGGTTCATGTTCCCCCACGGCGCGGAGGCTCCGGCAGGGGATCCTCAGGAATGAAAAGGAGAAAAGAAAATGGTAAAAGACACCATTGTTAACGGCTTCGGCAACGCGCCGCACCGGTCGCTTTATTACGCCCTGGGCCTCACCGACGAGGAGCTTCAGCGGCCCCTCATCGGCATCGTCAGCTCCTACAACGAGATCGTCCCCGGCCACATGAACCTGGACAAGATCACCGAGGCGGTGAAGCAGGGCGTGGCTATGGCCGGCGGCACGCCCATCGTGTTCCCCGCCATCGCCGTCTGCGACGGCATCGCCATGGGCCATGTGGGCATGAAATACTCCCTGGTCACCCGGGACCTGATCGCCGACTCCACCGAGTGCATGGTCATGGCCCACGGCTTTGACGGCCTGGTGATGATCCCCAACTGCGACAAGAACGTGCCCGGCCTGCTGATGGCCGCCGCGCGGCTCAATCTGCCCACCGTGTTCATCTCCGGCGGCCCCATGCTGGCCGGCCGCGTGGACGGGCACAAGACCAGCCTCTCCAGCATGTTTGAGGCCGTGGGCGCCTACTCCGCCGGGAAGATCAGTGATACCAAGCTGCGGGAGTACGAGTGCAAGACCTGCCCCTCCTGCGGCTCCTGCTCCGGCATGTATACCGCCAACTCCATGAACTGCCTCACCGAGGTTCTGGGCATGGGTCTGCGGGGCAACGGCACCATTCCGGCGGCCTACTCCGCCCGCATCAGCCTGGCGAAGCGGGCCGGGATGCAGGTGATGGAGCTGGTGCGGAAGGGTATCCGCGCCCGGGACATCATGACTGAGGCCGCCATCCGGAACGCCCTCACCGCCGATATGGCCCTGGGGTGCTCCACCAACTCCATGCTCCACCTCCCCGCCATCGCCAACGAGTGCGGCGTGGACTTCGATCTGAAGATGGCCAACGAGATCAGTGCCAGGACCCCCAACCTCTGCCACCTGGCCCCCGCCGGCCCCACCTACATGGAGGATCTGAACGAGGCGGGCGGCGTCTACGCGGTGCTCAAGGAGCTGACAAAAAAGGGCCTCCTGGACACCTCCGTTATGACCTGCACCGGGAAGACGCTGGCGGAGAATCTGGAGGGCGTGGAAAATCTGGATCCCCAGGTGATCCGGCCCATCGACAACCCCTACTCCCAGACCGGCGGCATCGCCGTGCTGTTCGGCAACCTTGCCGAGAACGGCTGCGTGGTGAAGCGCTCCGCCGTGGCCCCGGAGATGCTCACCCATGAGGGCCCCGCCCGGGTCTTCAACAGCGAGGAGGAGGCCATCAAGGTCATCTACGAGGGCGGCATCCACCCCGGAGACGTGATCGTTATCCGCTACGAGGGCCCCGCCGGCGGCCCCGGTATGCGGGAGATGCTCAACCCCACCTCCGCCATCGCCGGCGCGGGTCTGGACAAGACCGTGGCTCTCATCACCGACGGCCGCTTTTCCGGCGCTACCCGGGGCGCGTCCATCGGCCACGTGAGCCCCGAGGCGGCCTCCGGCGGCCTCATCGCCTACGTCCACGAGGGCGACACCATCGCCATCGACATCCCCAACCACTCCATCACCCTGAAGGTGGACGATGAAGAGATCGCGAAGCGCCGCGCCGCCGAAAAGCCCCTCACCAAAACCGACATCACCGGGTACCTCAAGCGCTACGCCCAGCAGGTCAGCTCCGCCGACAAGGGAGCCATCATCAACAAACGGTAAACAAAAAAATAGACGAAATAGGGCCGCCGTGGGCGGCGGCCCGTACGGCGTATATTGAGAGCCGCCGTAGAAGCTGTACGGGCCGCCCACGGCGGCCCTTCCCCCGAAATGCTATAACCTTACATAAAAGGATGTGACCCCTTATGCCAATGACCATGTCGCAGAAAATTCTGGCTGCTCATGCCGGATTGGATTCCGTGGAGGCCGGCCAGCTGATCCTCTGCAAGCTTGACCGCATCCACGGCAACGACATCACCTCCCCGGTGGCCATCCGGGAATTTAAAAAGATGGGGTTCGAGAAGGTGGCCGACCCCGATACCGTGACCCTGATCATGGATCACTTCGTCCCCAACAAGGACATCAAGGCCGCCCAGCAGTGCAAGTGCTGCCGGGACTTCGCCGCCCAGCAGGAGCTGGAGAGCTTCTACGACGTGGGGAGGATGGGCATCGAGCACGCCCTGATCCCCGAGGAGGGCCTGGTGGTCACCGGAGACGTGGCCATCGGCGCGGACTCCCACACCTGCACCTACGGCGCTCTGGGGGCCTTCTCCACCGGCGTGGGCTCCACGGATATGGCCTTCGGCATGGCCACCGGCAAGGCCTGGTTCAAGGTGCCCTCCGCCATCAAGTTCGTCCTCACCGGCGCCCTGCCGAAATACGTCTCCGGCAAGGACCTTATCCTGCACATCATCGGCATGATTGGCGTGGACGGCGCCCGGTATAAGTCCATGGAGTTCACCGGCCCCGGCGCCCACTCTCTCTCCATGCCTGACAGGCTCACCGTCTGCAATATGGCCATTGAGGCCGGCGCGAAAAACGGCATCTTTGAGGTGGACGACGTGACCCTGGCCTATGAAAAGGAGCACGCCAAGCGGGAGTTCCGGGTCTTCAAGGCCGACGAGGACGCCGCCTACGACGCGGTGTATGAGATCAATCTGTCGGAGCTCCGCCCCACCGTGGCCTTCCCGCACCTGCCCGAGAACACCAAAACCGTGGACGAGGCCGGGGAGGTGAAGATCGACCAGGTGGTCATCGGCTCCTGCACCAACGGCCTGTTCAAGGACATGCAGGAGGCCGACCAGATCCTGAAGGGCCGCAAGGTGGCCAAAAACGTCCGGGTCATCATCATCCCCGCCACCCAGGACATCTATCTGAAGTGCCTGGAGGCCGGCTTCATCCGTGACTTCATCGAGGCCGGCTGCGTGGTCTCCACCCCCACCTGCGGGCCGTGCCTGGGCGGGTACATGGGCATCCTGGCCGAGGGGGAGCGGTGTGTCTCCACCACCAACCGCAACTTTGTGGGCCGCATGGGCCACGTGGACAGCGAGGTCTACCTGGCCTCTCCCGCCACCGCCGCCGCCAGCGCCGTGCTGGGGCGTATCGCTTCCGCCGAGGAGGTAATGAAATGAAATGCACCGGTAAAACCGTCAAATACGGCGACAACGTGGATACCGACGTCATCATCCCGGCCCGGTATCTGAACACCAGCGACCCTCGTGAGCTGGCCGCCCACTGCATGGAGGACATCGACAAGTCCTTCCACGACAAAATCAAGCCCGGCGATATCCTGGTGGGCGGGGAAAACTTCGGCTGCGGCTCCTCCCGGGAGCACGCCCCCATCGCCATCAAGGAGAGCGGCATTTCCCTCGTCATCGCGAAAAGCTTCGCCCGGATCTTCTACCGCAACGCCATCAACATCGGCCTTGCCATCGTGGAGTGCCCCCAGGCCGCCGAGGCCATCCGGGAGGGCGACGCTGTGGAGGCCGACCTGGACGCCGGCCTCATCACCGACGTCACCACCGGCCAGAGCTTTCAAACCGAGCCCTTCCCGGCCTTCATCCAGAACATCATCTCCGCCGGGGGCCTGGTGAACGCCGCCAAGGCCGGCATCATCGGGTAAACGGCGGACACGCCCCCTTTCTGTACGGGCCGGACACCCGGCCGGCCCGCCCTTCTTTTTTGCTAAATACGTAAATCAGGTGATCACTATGACATACAACATCGCCCTGCTCCGGGGCGACGGCATCGGCCCGGAGATCGTGGACAGCGCCGTGCGCGTCCTGGAGGCCGTGGGCAAAAAGTACGGCCACACCTTCAACTTCACCCCCTATCTCATCGGCGGCGCCGCCATCGACGCCACCGGCGCGCCCCTCCCCCAGGAGACGGTGGACGGGTGCTTAGCCTCCGACAGCGTCCTTCTGGGCGCGGTGGGCGGCCCCAAGTGGGACACTCTGCCCGGGAATCTGCGGCCCGAGAAAGCCCTTTTGGGCATCCGGGCGGCCCTGGGGCTCTTTACCAATCTGCGCCCCGCCAAGCTCTACCCCGCCCTCTCCGGGGACTGCCCCCTGCGGCCCGACATTGTGAAGGACGGCTTTGACATCATGATCGTCCGGGAGCTCACCGGCGGCATCTACTTCGGCGACCGGGGCTGCCGGGAGGGCAAATACGGCCAGGAAGCCTACGACACCGAGTGCTACTCCCGCTTTGAGATCGAGCGCATCGCGAGAGTCGCCTTTGAGACGGCCCGCAAGCGCCGGGGCAAGGTCAGCTCCATCGACAAGGCCAACGTGCTGGAGACTTCCCGCCTGTGGCGCAAGACCGTACACGAGATCCAGGCCGCCGATTACCCCGACGTGGCGTGCAACGACGTGCTGGTGGACAACGCCGCCATGCAGCTGGTGAAGAACCCCGCCCAGTTCGACGTGATCGTCACCAGCAACATGTTCGGCGACATCCTCTCCGACGAGGCCAGCCAGATCACCGGCTCCATCGGGATGCTGCCCTCGGCCTCCCTCAATGAGACGACCCGGGGCATGTACGAGCCCATCCACGGCTCCGCCCCGGACATCGCGGGCCGCGGGATCGCCAACCCCATCGCCACCATTCTCAGCGCCGCCATGATGCTGCGCTACTCCTTCGATCTCAGGGCCGAGGCGGACGACATCGAGGCGGCGGTGGACCGCTGCCTGAACGAGGGTCTGCGCACCGCGGATATCGTGGGCGCCTCCGGGAAAACGCCCCTGGGGACCGCTGCCATGACCGACGCTATCATAGAGAGGCTCTGATATGCTGGAAAGTCTGCCGAAAGCGGCGGCGAGGCTGGCCTCCGTCGTCGTCTTCCGGGGCGTGAAAAACGCGCCGGTCTTAAAGGCCCTCCGCGCCTTTTTCGAGAGCGAGGGGGACGAATCGGAGCGGGTGGAGCGGTACGCCGATTTCGTGGCCGCCCTCTATGAACAGGGCTATAACCTGAGCCGTTATCTGCTGGACGCCGCCGCCGAGGATGAGAACGAATACATCCTCCTGCGGGCCCACGGCAAGCCGGTGCCGAAAACGCTGGCCGACGCGGTGGAGGGGGAGCTTGCCGTCTTTCAGGCGCTCTCCGATCTGACCGCCGGGGATCTCAGGCGTCTTTTGGGCTACGACGGCTATCTGCCGGAGTTCGAGTCGGAAAAGCTGGACTTCGCCGCCGAATTTGAAAAACGCATCGAAAAAATCAACGTCACGGGCTTCGGCCAGTACGCCCGCCACACCATGTTCCGGGTGGTGAACGGTCAGGTCGTGCCCGTCCACACGCCGGACAGGACGAGGATCGAATCCCTGGTGGGCTACGAGCGGGAGCGGCAGGCGCTCCTCGACAACACGGAGGCCCTGCTGCGCGGCCTGCCCGCCGCCAACACCCTGCTCATCGGCGACGCCGGCACGGGAAAATCCAGCTCCGTCAAGGCCGTGGCCAATCTGCTGGCCCCCAGGGGCCTGCGGCTCATCGAGGTGCCCAAGGCGGAGCTGCTGTCCATCCCGGCGGTGATGGAGCACCTGAGGGACAATCCCCTGAAGTTCATCCTCTTTATCGACGATCTGAGCTTCGAGAAAAACGACGACACGTTCTCCGCCATGAAGGCCATCCTGGAGGGCTCCGTCAGCGTCAAGGCCCCCAACACCGTCCTCTATGCCACCTCCAACCGCCGCCATCTGGTGAAGGAGTCCTTCTCAGACCGGGAAGGGGACGACGTACACCGGGGCGACACCATTCAGGACACCGTGGCCCTCTCCGACCGCTTCGGCCTGACCATCCTGTTCACCAGGCCCCCCAGGGCCCTCTATCTGCGCATCGTCCACGAGCTGTGCGCGGCCAAGGGCATCCCGGTGGACGACGGGCTCGATGTGCGCGCCTGCGCCTTCGCCCTCCGCCGGGGCGGCATGACGCCGCGGGCGGCGGAGCAGTTCACCGACAGTATTCTGGCGGATATCCCCGAGAAGGAGGGAGACATTTAAATTGATCTCACTGGATAAGATCTACCACGCCCGCTATGTCCTCCGGGAGGTCATTCGGGACACCGATGTGATCTACGCGCCCCACATCAACCCCCAGGCGCAGATCTACCTGAAAACCGAGAATCTTCAGATCACCGGCTCCTTCAAGGTGCGCGGGGCCTACTATAAGATCAGCCAGCTTTCCGCCGAGGAAAAACAGCGCGGCGTCATCGCCTGCTCCGCCGGCAACCACGCCCAGGGCGTGGCCCTGGCGGCGCAAAAGGCCGGGATAAAGGCGGTCATCTGCCTGCCCGACGGCGCGCCCATCTCCAAGGTGGAGGCCACCAAGAGCTACGGGGCCCAGGTGGTGCTGGTGGAGGGCGTCTACGACGACGCCTACGAGCGGGCCCTGAAGCTCCGGGACGAGAAGGGCTACACCTTCATCCACCCCTTTGACGACGAACTGGTCATCGAGGGCCAGGGCACCATCGGTCTGGAGCTGATGGAGCAGATCCCCGACATGGACGCGGTCATCGTCCCCGTGGGGGGCGGCGGCCTTATCTCCGGCGTGGCCTTCGCCGTCAAGGCCCTGAACCCTGAGGTGAAGGTCTACGGCGTTCAGGCCGCCGGCGCGCCCAGCATGGTCAGCTCCCTGCAAAATCATGAGATCGTCCACCTGCCCTCCGTCTCCACCATCGCCGACGGCATCGCCGTCAAGACGCCGGGGGAGAACACCTTCGCCCTGACGAGCCAATATGTGGATCAGGTGGTCACCGTCACCGACGACGAGATCGCGGCGGCCATCCTGGCCCTGATGGAGCAGCAGAAGCTGGTCACCGAGGGCGCGGGCGCCATCTCCGTGGCGGCGGCCATGTTCAACAAGGTCCCCGTCCAGGGGAAAAAGGTGGTCTGCCTGCTGTCCGGCGGCAACGTGGACGTGAGCATCCTCTCCCGCGTCATCGACCGGGGCCTGCTCATGTCCGGCCGCCGCTGTCAGCTGACCATCGAGCTGGTGGATAAGCCGGGCCAGCTGGAAAAGGTGGCCGGGTGCATCGCCCGGGAGGGCGGCAACGTGGTCTCCGTCCACTACGAGCACGCCAACGAGGGCTCCGACATCAACGGCTGTTATCTGCGGCTGGAGCTGGAGACACGCAACTTCGAGCACATCAAGGCCATCCGTCTGGGCCTCAAAAACCAGGGCTTCAAGCTCATCGACGAATAATGGGAGGCATTCATTATGAGTAAAACCGTTCACACCGACGCCGCTCCCGCCGCCATCGGCCCCTATTCCCAGGCCGTGGTCGCCGGAAATCTCGTCTTCACCTCCGGCCAGATCCCCATCGACCCGGCCACGGGCCATGTGGAGGCCGACGGCATCCAGGCCCAGGCCGAGCAGGTGATGAAAAATCTGGGCCAGGTCCTGAAGGCCGCCGGCTCGGACTACACAAAGGCCGTCAAAACCACCTGCTTCCTGGCCCATATGGCGGACTTCGCCGCCTTTAACGAGGTCTACGGCAGGTATTTCACCTCCAAGCCCGCCCGCAGCTGCGTGGCGGTGAAGGATCTGCCCAAGGGCGTCCTGGTGGAGGTGGAGGTCATCGCCGAGGTATAAACAAATTTCTCATGAAAAAGCTCCCGGATCTCTCCGGGAGCTTTTTTCAGTCTGTCAAAAAACTCAAATTCAATATTTTTCCCGGCGACATGTGCGTCGGGAAAAATCCCTTTTGCCGCCCAAGTGTGCCCCTTCGGGGCGCGCGCAGGGCGACAGCAGGGTAATTTTCTATGAATTTCGCAAAATTCATAGAAAATTACCCGCACGTTCCCCTTGTCGGAAAAAGCCCGTCAGGGCTTTTTCGACAGTCTCAAA
>CANRMY010000078.1 GCA_947631845.1 uncultured Oscillospiraceae bacterium
TAAGCCCGTTATGCTCTTGGCGCCCGTGGCGTACACGCCGGCGTTGACAAACGTGTTGGTCATGAGCTTTCCCAGCTGGAAAAGCGCCGTCTCCACGCCGCTGGGGATGGCCAGCCGCAAAATGCTCCTGATCATCGTCCCGTCGAACCGGAACCGCTCCAGAAGGCGCACGCGCACGGCGTTGTCCCGTTCGCCCAGCAGCTTCAGCATGAAGACCGCCGGTATCGCCCGGCAGAAAAGCGTGGCCAGTCCCGCGCCCAGAACGCCCATATTCAGCACAAACAGGAAAACGGCGTTGAGGCCCACGTTGACCACGCAGCTGATGGCCGCACTGGCCATGGTGGAAAAGCTCTTCCGCTGGGCCCTCAGCAGCGCCGCACAGGCGTTGAACAGGCCGATAAAGGGGAACGAGGCGGCGGTCACATAGAAATACGTCCGCTGATAGGAGAAGGTGGAGGCGTCCACATTGCCGTAAAACAGCTTCAAAATGGGCCTGTTCAGCACAAGACAGACACCGCCCACGGCCAGGGAGACGCAGATGACCAGCATCAGCAGCTGCTTTGCCACCTTGTTGGCCCGCTCCCTGTCCCCGGCGCCCAGGGCCTGGGAGGTGACGATGGCGCCGCCCGTGGCAAAGGCGGAGAAGAGCTGGATGATCAGGTTGTTGATGTAATCCACGTTCCCGATGGCGTTGCTGGCGTTGCTCCTGACGGCCTGTGTGGCGTTCATGTTGGAGACCATCAGCGAGTCGAAGAAGCCCAGAGAAGTGGAAAATATCTGCTCGATCACAAGGGGCGCCACAAGCCACAGAAGCTGTTTCGCCGTGAAAAGGGTATATTTTCGTTGGGACGCTTCCATATACGATCCCTCCCGCGTCTTACGTCATGGAATTGAATTCTACCAAACGCGGCGGGCGTTTACAACTGTTTTTCTTGCGGATAAAAACTGTGTTTCTTGCTGTTTTTCTGTCCACGCCCCTTATTTCAGGGCCTTGCTCAGGCTCTCCGGGATCCCCCTGGGGCCGCGCACCGCGAAAATGCCATACTCTTTTCCCAGAACGTCAAAGGTGAACCGGTCCGGCTCATAGCGCTTTTGCAGTTTGATCCTCATGACGGCGGACATGCGCACCTCCCCGTTGTCATAGCGGAAGGGGATACCCGTCTTTGTCACCCGGCATTTATAGAGGATGGCCGACACCGGCGCGGCCACGTACAGGAAGACCGTGTCGCCGGTCTTGATGCCCCTCCCCTGCTTCCAGTCGATCTCCTCCGCCTCCTCAAAGGCCTTCTGCACATCGTAATAGTTGGGATTGGCGGGGACGATCCACTCCTTGGGCGGTCTGCGCTTATGCCGCGTCTCCCCGGACGCCGTGGCCAGAAAGCTCTCGTCCAGCCAGCGGCAGATCTTCTCAAAGGCCACCGTGCCGTCCAGCAGAATGGAGATCCAGTTCCCCCGGCCGAAGTGATAGCCCCGGAAAAAGCCCTCCTGCCCCACCAACAGATCCGCCAGGAGCGCGTCCTCCAGCTTCACATTCAGGATGTCTACGGTGTGCCCGCTCTCCAGCCCCAGCTTCGTCCCCGGTACGTCCATAAACAGGGCAAACCACTTCCGGTTGTCCCGGTGCCGGAGAACGGCGTAGTTCGGATACCGCGCCCACAGGTATTCCGGAGAGGCTCGGTACTTTTTCCCGGCATAGGCAAACAGCTTTTCTTTTATCTCATTCATATATGCTTCCTCATGTATTCCACCGTCTTGTGGAGCGTATCCGCCTGATAGATCTGCTCCAGATGTCCCGCGAAATCAAGGCCGTACCGCGCCCGCAGGCCGTCCAACAGCTTATTCAGCTCCTCCTCCCGCCGGGCCGCGGCGTCCGCCAGCACGTCGTCAAAGCTGAGCTGCCGGCCCTCCTCGCCGGACAGATTGTAGATACTCACGCCGATCAAACGGACGGGACGCCGCTCCACATGCTCCAGGAGTTCCGCGGCCTCCCGCCAGATGGCGGCGGCGCTGTTGCAGGCGGATGTGAGCCGGGAGCGGGTGATCCCCTTCATATCGAGATAGGTGAGCTTTAAGGTTACGCCGTTTCCGTAGAGGCCGTACCGCTTTGCCCGGCGCTCCACGCACAGCGCCAGCAGGACAAGCACGTCCTTCAGCAGCTGGAAATCCCTCACATCCTCCTGAAACGTGACCTCCCGGCCGATGGATTTCGCGTCCTGGGGGCGGTACGGCGTGACCTTCCGGTCGTCGATCCCAAAGGCCAGTCTCGTCAGCCACCGCCCCTGTTTGCCCAGGAGGCGGACGACCAGCTCCTGCTTTTCCTGTATATCTTGAACCGTGCGGATCCCGGCGGCGTACAGCTTTTCCGCCGTCATCTCCCCCACCGTGTAAAGCGCGCGCACATCGCGGGGGCTCATCAGCGCCACGAACTCCTCCGGCGTGGGGATCTCAAAGTATCCGTCGGGCTTCTTCTCCTCGCTGGCCGTCTTGGCCGCCGTTTTGGAATAGGCCACGCCCACGGAGCAGGTAAGCCCCAGCTCCTCCCGCGTGCGCCGCTTGATGGTCATGGCGATCCGGCGGGCCCCCTCCAGATCCCCCGCCTGCTTTGTCACATCGAGGTAAGCCTCGTCCAGCGCCACCGCCTCGGCGGCGGAGGCGTAGGCGTTCCAGATCCCGTGGAGCGCCTGGGAGACGGCCTTATATTTGTCCATATGGGGGTGCATATAGATCCCCTGGGGACAGCGCCGGTAAGCCTCCTTGATATTCATAGCGGAGTGGACGCCGTATTTTCGCGCCTCGTAGCTGCAGGTGGCCACAACGCCCCGCTCCCCCGGCAGGGAGCCGATGATCAGCGGTTTTCCGCGCAGGGCGGGGTTGTCCCGGATCTCCACGGAGGCAAAGAAGGCGTCCATATCCACATGGATGATGATCTGCTCCACGCTCCCATCCCTCCCCCGCGCGCCGGCGTGCGACGTCTCACCGGCATAAGCCGGAGAGAAAAACGGCTAAAAAAAATACAATATCCGCTTCATCGGATATTGTATCATTCCTGAAAAGTAATGTCAATCAGCAGGCGGCCTTTTCATAAGGCGCGATCAAATAGCGTCTCCTATTGAAATTTGGCGGAGAAAGGGTTACAATCTGAATCAGCAATATGACGGAAAACGAGGCGCGGGCATGAAAACAGACAAAACGGAGCTTTTTGAAAAGACGCCGGTCACCCGGGCGGTCCTGGCGCTGGTGATCCCCACGGTGATCAGCCAAATCATCACGGTCATTTACAACATGGCGGACACGTTTTTTATCGGACAGCTGAACGACCCCGATCAGGTGGCCGCCGCGTCCCTCTCCCTGCCGCTGTTCCTGCTGACAACGGGCCTTGCCAACCTCTTCGGCATCGGCGGCGCCAGCCTCATCTCCCGCAGTCTGGGGCTGGGGGACGTGGAAAAGGCCCGGAGGGCCTCGGCGTTCTGTATCTGGACGGCCGCCGCGTCGGCGCTTCTTTACGGGGGCGCCGTCTACGTCTTCCGGGGCGCGATCCTCCCGGCGGTGGGCGCGGACGCGGATACCTTTGGCTTCTGCGAGAGCTATCTCTTCTGGACGTTGACCGTGGGCGCGGCGCCCACGGTGTTGAACGCGGCGCTGGCGCATCTCGTCCGGGCGGAGGGGTATTCCGGTCAGGCCAGCTTCGGCGTGGCCCTGGGCGGCGGCCTCAATATCCTGCTGGATCCGGTGTTCATTTTCGGGTTTCATCTTGAGATCACCGGCGCGGCGGTGGCCACCATGCTCTCCAACCTCATCGCGACGCTGTACTTTGTCGTCCTGATCCTGGTCCGGCGTGACAAATTCCACCTGACGCTGGATCCCCGGTACTACGCCGTCTCCGGCGGCATCGCCAGGGAGGTACTGCTGGTGGGACTGCCCAGCTCCGTCATGAACCTGATGGGCATCTTCTCCAACATCACTCTCAACAAGCTTTTGGTCCACTACTCCAACGCCGCCGTGGCCGGCATCGGCATCGCCAAAAAGATCGATATGCTGGCCTTCGCCATCGCCAACGGCCTCTCCCAGGGCGTCATCCCCCTGATCGGCTACAATTACGCCGCCGGAAACACCCGGCGTATGCGGGACGCCATCAAGGTGACGCTCCTTATCAGCCTGGGCGTCACCACGGTGGGGGCGATTGGACTGTTCACCTGCGCGGGCCCCCTGGTGCGGGCGTTCATCCGGGACGCGGAGACCGTGCGCTACGGCAGTATGTTCCAGCGCATCATCTGCATCACCGGGCCCTTTACGGCCATCACCACGGTGATCATCTCCATTTTCCAATCCGTGGGCCGGAAGGGCAGTCCCCTCATTCTCTCCATGCTCCGCAAGGGCGGGCTGGACGTGCCGTTTATGTTCCTCCTGGACGCCCTGGGCGGCGCGGACGCCATCGCCTGGGCCACGCCCATCGCCGACTGCGGGGCCATGCTGGTGGGGCTGGCGCTGTTTGTCCCTCTCTGGAAACGGATGGGAAAAGCCGGCGAAGCCTCCACGCCGCGGCCATAAACGCCCTCAGCCGGTGACGGTGAAGCTCCCGCCCTCCGCGGAGGCCTCGCCAAAGCTGGCAAAATCCGTCAGGTGGATGATCTTCCAGTGGGAATCGGCACTGCCGCTCCGCAGAATCTCCGTGGGCGTCCCCCGGCGGAAGGTGTCCAGGAATCCCGTGTGGAGGAAGTTCATACAGCAGTTGTAGATAAGCGTCGTGTCCTTTTGGGCCCGGACCAGGTAGAGCACATAGCCCCGGACATGTTCTGCGTCCCGCGGGGCGTAGACGTTGCCGGAGACGCGGTCCCCGGCGTCGTCCAAGAGGATCCCATGGGTGACGGCGTACCCGCCCTGAAGCTCCCAGAGGGGCGCGCGGCGCGTCTCCCCCTTTTGCTCGTAGACCAGGGCCCCGGTGGGTTGGGGGCTCCCCGTGTCCGGGCGGATCGCGCGGGTGAGCTGTGTGGACTGCCAGCAGTCAAAGCCGTCCCCGTATCGCGGCCCGCCCTCCAGATAGCGGAAATAGTGGAGGATGAGAAGCCTCTGCCCCGGCAGCTCCGCCACGGCGGTGCACAATTCTATTTTCGTCCCGTCCGGCATTGTCTCCGGCTCGCGGAAGGTGTACTGGATCTCGACGGCGTCCTCAAAGAGCGCCGCCTCCTCCGGGGTCAACAGCTCCGCCGCCTCCGCCGGCAGGCGCTCGGCAAGGGCCGGGTACTCGCCGGGGGCATAGGCCTCGGAGGCCGGGACGCTGAGGGCGATGCCGGCAAAATAGGCCCCCACAACCAGGAGCGCGAAGGTCAAGAGCCCCACTATCGCCGCCGGCAGGTCCCCCAGGCGCACCGGGGCGTTTCGCAGGGCGTAGCCCGTATCCCCCAGGGCCTTCGGGAGCTTAAAGAGATTCACCACGATGCCCACATATAAAATGAGCAGCGCAAGGCCCAAAATGCCCATGCTTCCCACGTTCATAAGCCCCAGGAGCGCCACCAGGATCTGCATGACGATGAGCCGGTTCACGCTTGAAAGCCGCCGCTCCGCCCCGGCCCGGTCGAAGACCCCGGCAAGCCCCGCCCGGAGGGCAAACAGCTGGGCGAGCTGAAGGATCGCGCCGGGGAGATAGAAGTATATCGCGAGGCTCCCGCCGTCAAAGGGCGTGGCGGCCGCCATGTCTGCCGCCAGCGCGAGGATAAGCCGCAAAACCGACAGCACCCAGCAGGCCCGAAAGCCCCCGTTTTCCCGGCGCAGGGGCCGGAACCCCAGGCACATCAGGATAAAGCCCACCCCGGGCAGAAGCATATCCAGGTTCAGGAAGTTTAAGGTGACGGTGGTGAGGAGGATCCCCCAGAGAATGAGCCGGACAGGCCGCCGCCAGGGGTCCACCTCCAGGTCCTGCGGTTCGGGTGTCAGCTCCCCGAAAAGCTCGTCCATGCGGTCATCCATCGTCCTCACCTCCCATCAGCTCCCGAAGCCGCCGCTTGAGGCGGTACAGCTTCCCCTCTACAGCCCGCTCGGTCGTGCCCAGCTCCGCCGCGATCTGGGCGGTGGACTGGCAATAGTAATATTTGCGGTACAGAAGCCGCCTGTCGGACACGGAGAGGGTGTTCAGGGCCCTTTTCAGGCTCTCCGCCCGCTCCCGGCGCAAAAGCTCCTCCTCCGGGGTGGAGCCCCCCGGCAGGCTCTCGTCCAGCTCCGTCTCCTCGCCCCTTTTCCGGCGCGCCCGCGAGACGGCGGCGTTCCGGGCCACGGCCGCCGCAAAGGGCTTCAGGGGCCGGGCCGGATCCAACGTCCTCCCGGCGGACAGGAGCTTTAAATACACGTCGTTGACGCACTCCTCCGCGTCCCGGGGATCCGGCAGAATAGCCTCCACGATATAGCGGATGAGCGCCCCGAAGCGCTGTCTCAGGCCCTCCGCCGCCTCCGGGTCTCCCCTTTTGATCCGTTCAATGAGTTCCTCGTCCACCGTCTCACCTCTTCTCTACCCTACAATACGCCCAAACGCGAAAAATCCCACGAAAAAAGGCGGGAATCATCCCGCCAATTTTGTTGTTCAAAGTTTATTCCAGCCTTCCGGCGGCTTTCAGGAATTCCATGATGATGTTCACCGCGCCGTCGGCGCCCACTCTGGAGACGTTGACGGAGAGGTCGTGGCCCTGGGCCTGGCCCCAGTTCTCGCCGGTGAAGTTCTTGTAATAGTTCTGGCGGCCCCGGTCCAGCTTGCGCAGCTGCTGTTCGGCGGCCCTGTCGTCCAGCTTGTACTCCTCCTTGCACTGGCGGAGCCTGTCGCCGTAATCGGCGTAGAGGAACACCTTGAGACAGTCCGGGTCGTCCCGCAGGAGGTAGTCCGAACAGCGGCCGATGATGACGGCGCTGCCCTTCCTGGCGATCTCCTGAATGACGTGGGCCTGGGCGGAAAAGGCGGTGTAGCTCATGGGGATGTCGTAGCCGGTGTGGATGCCGTGCATGTTGTAGGAGCCGGCGGCCAGATTGAAGAGGAAGGAGCCGGTGATGTTCTCCTCCAGCTTTCCGATGTAGTCCGGAGAGAGGCCGCTCTTCTCCGAGGCCAGGTCGATGATCTTTTTATCAAACAGGGGGATACCCAGATTCGCCGCCAGCCTGCTCCCGATGACGGTGCCGTGCGCCCCGTAGGCGCGGGAAATGGCGATGATGGTTTTTTTCATAGCCGACCCTCCTTGTGCGATTTCGATAAAAAGCGGGAGTCAAGCCCTCCGCTCTTTATTTAAATATACCACACCTCACCGGATTTTGCAAGTTTTTACCGGCTTAAAATTCAATTTTATTTTTCGCCCGGAAGATTTCTTTGACTTTTCCGGGGAAAGCTGATACACTAAGGGGCAGTCAATTTGAAAGGATGTATACAGTATGTCAGCACCGGCCTTCAGAAGCGCGGATATCCTTCTCCCCGTCACCGGCGATATGACCGATTGGAGCGTCATCGCCTGCGACCAGTTCACCTCGGAGCGTGAATACTGGGACCGGGTGGAGAAGCGCTGCGCGGACAAGCTTTCCACCTGCCACATGATCCTGCCGGAGGCGTATCTGGGGACAGTCTCGCCCCTGGGCATGGCCGAGCGGGCCAACGCCGCCATGCGCGGCCTGCTGGAGATGGACGCCTTTGAGACGCTCCCCTCCTCCTATGTCTATGTGGAGCGCCACGTCACCGGCGGTGTGCGCCGGGGCCTGGTGGGGGCGCTGGATCTGGACGCCTACGACTACTCCCCCCGCTCCGTCTCCCCCGTGCGGGCCAGCGAACGGACGGTGGCCGACCGTCTGCCGCCCCGGATGAAGATCCGGGAAAACGCCCCGCTGGAGCTGCCGCACATCATGGTGCTCATCGACGACCCGGAGCTGTCTGTTGTGGAGCCCCTGCGCGCCCGCACCCACGCCCTGCGGAAGCTCTATGACTTCGACCTGATGGAGGGCGGCGGACACATCACCGGCTGGCAGGTCGCCGGCGAGGAGGCCGCGCGGGTGGACGCCGCCTTTGCGAAACTGGCGGAAAAAGACGTGCAGATCGTTATCGGCGACGGCAACCACTCCCTGGCGGCGGCCAAGGAGCTTTGGAACGAGACAAAGGCCCGTCTGACGCCGGAGGAGGCGGCCCGCCACCCGGCCCGGTACGCCCTGGTGGAGCTGAACAACGTCTACGACCCCGGCATCGTCTTTGAGCCCATCCACCGGGTGGTTTTCGGCGTGGACACGGAAAAGCTCCTGGAGCTGATGCGCCAGAAGCTGGAGATCCCCGGCGGACGGGAGATCGAGTATGTCACCGGCGGGGAAAAGCGCGGCAAGCTTCACCTCCGGGGCCGGAGCTTCGGCGGCATGATCGAGCTTTTGCAGAGCTTTATTGAGGAGTACGCCGCCTTGGTGGGCGGCGGGGACGTGGACTACATCCACGACGAGGCGTCGCTTGTAAAGCTCACCCAGGAGCCGGACACCATCGGCTTCCTGCTCCCCGCCATGGACAAAGCGGAGCTTTTCAAAACCGTCATCGCCGACGGCGTGTTTCCCAAGAAGAGCTTCTCCATCGGCCACGCCCGGGACAAGCGCTACTACCTGGAGTGCCGGAAAATCAAATAACGCATACGATAGCCGCCCTTAAAAGGGCGGAGGGGAATATGCTTTCTTCTCTTTTGTGTTGACAAAAGAGAAGAAAGCTTCAAAGAAGAGAAAAGCAATTTTTGGGCCCGGTGGAATACCGGGCCCAAGCTTTGTTTCGACGGAACGGCTGCCGCGGAGGTGGACGATACCCATGGTCCCACTCATATCCGCGCGGTACGTAAACGAATGGTCTCTGCGCCTAACCCGCTTAGCCGCTCACCGCTCTGTCAAAAGAGCTTTCGTTTCTCTTTCGGGCCGCGCTGGTGCGGCTGTGATCGTGTAGTAATTGATAGCGTTGCTCCTGTTTTCGCACAGACATCCCCCGTACGGGC
>CANRMY010000079.1 GCA_947631845.1 uncultured Oscillospiraceae bacterium
CCCTCGTGCTTGTAATACGGGTCCAGCCGCTCGTATATCCACCCATAGTCCATGACCTTCTCTATTTTTCGCAGAAGGTGATCCTTCGGCACCAATGCGTCTATGTCCGTCAGCACAACTTCCCGCCGCGCGTCCTTGCTCCATTCCTCCATGTTTCTCACCTCATGGACTATTTTACCATGTTTGAGGGGAAAAGGGAAGGTTTTTTGACAGACTGTAACGGGGGAAAGCAAAAGCTTTCCCCCGTTTTCCCTTGACTTCGCAATTTTTAAGCTTATAATTTTTGTTATAATTTTTGGTAGTACACGGAAAGGACGCGATGAACTTGAAAACCTGTATCTACCGGCTTCTCTGCCTGGCGCTGGCCCTGGCGCTGGCGCTCTCCCTGGGCGGTTGCGGGAAAAAGGGAGGTTTTTTTGGCGTGGCGGATCTGCTGGTCAGCGCCGACCGTATGCCCTCCCCCGAGAAGGACCCGGCGGGATTTTTGCGGCTCAACGCCGTCAACACCCTGGAGGCGCTGAAAGCGCGATACGCCGGCTCTCCCCTGGCGGCGCTGGCGGGGGTCCGGGCCGATTCCGGCGTTCTCTCCCTGACGCTGGGGGACGCGCAGGACCGGCTCACGGCCGTGCTGTCCTTTGACCGGGCAGCCGGAAGGCTCGGCCTGGACGCCGCCGGCTCCATTCACACCCGGTTGTACGCCGACCCGGACTTTTTCGGCGTCAGCCTGCCGGAGATCACCGGCGGGACCTACTACGGCTTCGCGCCGGCGGACGTCTACAGCCGCGCCAGCGGAAGCGTCCTGGGCGGGCTTTTGGGGGAGGAGGTACTGACCTCTCTGAAGGAGCTGGAGGGCCTGCTGGACGGCGCCCGCTCCGCCCCGTCAACGGACCCGGAGGAGACGGAAAAGCGGCTGGAGAGGGCCTTCAATGAGCTTATTTCCGCCTCCCAGGTGACCGTGGAGAGATCCGCCGTCCAGTACGGAGATAAAAAAACCGACGGGTGTATCCTCACCGTGGATACCGCCGGCGCGGCCGCGTCGGCCTTTCAGGAGAAGCTTCAAGAGCTCCTTCCGGCGCTGAAGGCCGCCCCGTGGGAGGACGGCGCGGACTTCTCCCCCGCCGGATGCCGCGCCGTCTTCGTGGCCAACGGCTGTCTGCTCTCCCTGACGCTGGAGCTCACCGGCGTGGACGGCTCCCGGCGGGACCTGGCGCTGGAGCTCTTCACGGAGGGCGGCGAGACGCTCACCCTCACCCGGGACGGGGAGACGGTCACGCTCCTGAGCCGCCCCGTCCCCCAGGAGAACGGCTGGAGCCACACCCTCACCCTGAACCGGGGCGATACCGCCACCGTCCTGACCACCGCCTACGAGGGGGACAGTGTCGCCCTTTCCCTGGAAGGCCCCGAAACGAGCCTGCGCCTCAGCGGGGAGCTTCACGTCACGGACAGCGGCTTTACCTTCGAGAACGGGGAGATCGTCTCCGGCCAGACGGCCTCCGCACAACCGCTGTCGGTGTCCTTTACCGCCGGCGGAGCGGTGGAGAAGCCCACGGATACGGCGGACATCTTCTCCTTAGACGAGGCGGCCCTCTCCTCCCTGCTGATAAAAGTGTATACGGCTCTGGAAAAAGAGAACGTCGGATAAAGCTTGCGCAATACGTCAAAAGGGCCGCCCGATCGGGCGGCCCTGTCTTTTTTTATTCCGTTTTTTTATCTTGTGAGCAGATACCACCAGATGGCCGGGACCTCCCGGAGGTAGTAGTTCAGCTCCAGGACGGGGTAGCCGGAGTAGGCGGCCCGGGCGGTGGTGGAGGGGTACCCCAGGTCGGCGGCCATCAGGCGGGCGCGGGCGATGTGGTAGCCGCCGGTGATGACGGTGACGTTCTCGTTTTCAGCGCCCAGCTCCGCAAGCACCCGCCGGGAGAAGGTCAGGTTTTCCTCGGTGCTGGTGGACCGGTCCTCCAGCACAAGGCGGGAGGCGTCCACGCCCCGATCTGTGAGCCAGGTGAACATACACCGGGCCTCGGAGATGTCCTCCCCCGCCCCCTGGCCGCCGGACAGCACCAGCACGGCGTCGGGGTTCTCGTTGGCGAATTTCAGCGCCGTATCCAGGCGCACCCGCAGAGCCCGGGAGGGCACCGTCCCGTTGACGCCGGCGCCCAAGACCACGGCGTACCGCTCCGGCGTCTCACCGGGGCGGGCGTTGATACGCTCCGCCACCACATAGCCTTCGGTGACGAACACGGCCAGAAATCCTATGACCACGCACACATTCAGAAAGGCGCGCAGCGCGGAGGCCGCCTTTTTATGCTTCACGGACAGCAGCCGCAGGAGCATATAGCAGAGGATCAGTGCCGCCGCGCCCCCAAAGCACACGGGCAGAAAGCGGTAGCCGATCATAGCAAACTGAAAGAACGCCGCCAGAACCAGTAAAATCACGATAGGGACCCAATAGCGGGCAAATTTTTTCATTCCGACGCCTCCTCCCAGGCGCTGTAAAGACCCTCCAGCTCCCCGGTCAGGGCCTGATGCTCCTCCGTCAGCTCCATGAGCCGCTGGTAGTCCGTGGCGGCGGCCTCCTGGGCGGCCTCGTTTTCGGCGATCCGGGCCTCTACCCGACCGATCTCCCGCTCCAGCTTCGCGGCGCTGACGCCCTTGGCCGCCGGCGGCTTTTTCGGCGGCTTTTTCGGCTTCTCCGCCTTGGCGGCCACGGTCTGGGCCAGCTGCTTCTGCCGCTCCAGATACGCCCTGTACTCGTCAAAGCCCATCCGGTAGTCCCGCAGGGTCCCGTTCTCCATGGCCCAAATGCGCGTGGCGAAGCGGCTGATAAAATACCGGTCGTGGGAGACGAACAGGAGGGCCTCGGTGTAGTCGGAGATGGCCTCCTCGATCCACTCGCGGCTGGCCGCGTCCAGGTGGTTGGTGGGCTCGTCCAGGATCAACAGGTTGATGTCCGAGCGCATCAGCATACACAGCTTCAGCCGGCTGCGCTCCCCGCCGGACAGATCGCCCACCCGGGTGAAGACGCTCTCCCCCCGGAAAAGGTAGGCCGCCAGCCTGTCCCGGGCCTCCTGCTGGGTGCATTTGGCCTCGAACATCATGGACTCCAGCACGGAGAGGTTTTCGTCCTCAAAGCGCACGGTCTGGGGCAGATAGGCGGCCTTGACGGCGGGGCCCAGGCGGATAAAGCCCGTGTCCGTGGGCTCCAGGCCCATGATCATCTTCACTAAGGTGGATTTGCCCGTGCCGTTGTCTCCGATGAGGGCTACGGACTCCTTCGGCTCCATGAGAAGCTCCGTCTCGCCTAAGATCCGCCTGTCCCCAAAGGATTTGGTGACGCCCTTGGCCACCAGCACCTCGTCGCCCCGGAACTGCACTTCCCCGAACCGGGAGCGCATCTTCGCCTCCTCCTTTGGGCGCTCCGTCACGCGCATCCGCTCGATGCGCTTTTCCATGGAGAAGGCCCGCTTGTGGAGCTTATCCGCCCCCATAAAGGCCCAGAGATGCAGGTCGTCCGCCGCCTTCTGAAGCTGGGCGATCTTGGCCTCCTGCTTTTCATACTGCTTCAGGCGCTCCTCGTACCGGCGCCGTTTTTCCTGCAAATAAAAGGTGTAATTCCCACTGTAAAACTCCGGCAGGCCGTCCACGATCTCGATGACCCGGCTGACGGTCTTATCCAGAAAATACCGGTCGTGGGAGATGGCCAGGACGGTGCCCTTGAAGCGATTGATATAGTCCTCCAGCCACTCGGCGGCGGACATGTCCAGGTGGTTGGTGGGCTCGTCCAGCAGGAGGATGTCCGTGTCCTCCAGAATGAGCCGGGCCAGGTTGAGGCGGGTCTTCTCCCCGCCGGACAGCTCCGCGTAGGGCTGTTCCCGCTGGGTGCGGGGGATGCCCAGGCCGTTGGCCACCGTGTCCCGGAAGCGCTCCAGCTCCCAGCCGCCCAGGCGCTGGAACTCCGCCGACAGCTTATCGTAGGCCCGGAGGGTGTCGGCGTCGCCGCCGCCGGCGGCCATCTTCTCCTCCAGCTCCTCCATCTGGCGGCCCATGCGCTCGATGCGCCTCTGGGCCTGCCGCAGCACGTCCTCGCCGGTGAAGTATTCCGGGTACACGGGCAGCTGGCTCAAAACGCCCACCCGCTTTCCCGGCGGCGTGACGACGGTCCCCTCGTCCGGCTCCAGGGCCCCCGCGATGACGCGAAAGAGCGTGGTCTTCCCGGCCCCGTTGCGGCCCAGGATGCCCACGTGCTCCCCCGCCGTCACGTCAAAGGTGACGCCCTTTAAAATATCGTTGCCTTTTTCAAAGGCGATGCGGATTTTTTGTACGGATAGATCGATCATAACTCACTTACACGCAAAAAGGCCGTCCATCGGGCGGCCTTTACAGGATTTAACCATGCTTCACGGTTTCCGGCAAAGCCGGAGAGCGATACGGCGGCGGATCGAATCACTCCTCGGGCTCCAGGTCCTCGTCGTCGTACTCCTCGTAGTCGTCGTCATCGTCGTCCTCGTCCTCGACCTCGGTGAGGTCCAGCTCCAGGGTCTCGCCGCACTCGGGGCAGCTGATGACGCCCTGCTCCAGGTCGCCCTCCTCCAGGACAAGCTCGGCGCCGCAGGCGGGGCAGACGACCTCGTACTCGTAGTCCTCGTCCTCATCCTCGCCGTCCTCGCCGTGATGGTGGTGGTGATGGCCGCAGCAGCAGCCGCCGTCGGGATCCTCCTCCTCGTAGACGACGCTCTCCACCAGCTCCAGATCGTCGGAGACAGCGTCCAGACCGTCGTTCAGCTCCTCGATGGCGTCCTGGATATCCTCCTGGCCCAGCGCCAGATCCTCCAGGGCGTCAACAACAGCCGCCAGGACCTTGCCCTCGCCCTTTTCGGTGTCCAGGCCCATGCCTTCCATAAGGCCCTTGATATAAGCTACTTTCTCAGCAGGTGTCATGTCAGTTCCTCCCTTTCAAAAATAACTGTTCCGTGAGGGTTGATGTGCGCGCGGGCTCAGCCCTTGGCGCGCTCCAGATACTCGCCCACGCGGGTGTCGATGCGGATCCTGTCGCCCACGTTGATGAAGAGGGGCACCTTGATCTCGGCGCCGGTCTCCAGGGTGGCGGGCTTTAAGGTGTTGGTGGCGGTGTTGCCGGCAAAGCCGGGGTCGGTGTCCACCACCTCCAGCTCCACAAAGTTGGGGGGATCCACGGAGAAGACGTCGCCCTTGTAGCTGGAGATGGTGCAAATCATGTTCTCCTTGACGAAGCGGAAGTTGTCGCCCAGCTTGGAGGCGGCCACGGGCTCCTGCTCGTAGGTCTCGGGATCCATGAAGTAGTAGAGCTCGCCGTCCTGATAGAGGTACTCGGCCTCCTTGCGCTCCACAAACGCTTCCTCGAACTTGGCGGTGGGGTTGAAGGAAGTCTCGGTGACGGCGCCGGTGATGAGGTTCTTCATCTTGGTGCGGACGAAGGCCGCGCCCTTGCCGGGCTTGACGTGCTGGAACTCCACAACCACAACGGGCTTTCCCTCATATTCAAAAGTCTTGCCGTTTCTGAAATCGCTGGCGGTAATGGTTGCCATGTTTATATCCTCCCGTAGAGTAGTATGACTGATAAGGAATCTGATTTATTCTACATCATATTCTCCCTTTTTGCAAGAGAAAATCTGACAATCGGCAAAAAAACTGTCAGGCGCAGTAAACCTCCAGCGTTTTGGGCAGATCCGTCAGGTCAAAGCAGCCGTCCTTCTGTATCTGGATGACGTCCTCGATGCGCACGCCGAAGCGCCCGGGGAGGTAGATGCCCGGCTCCACGGAGATGACGTCGCCTGGTTCCAGCACGTTCTCGCTCTTGGGGGAGCAGTTGGGGAACTCATGGATGTCGATGCCCACGCCGTGGGAGAGGGAGTGGGAGAAGTATTCCCCGTAGCCGGCCTCCGTGATGACCCTGCGGGCCACGCCGTCCAGCTCCCGGCCCAGCATCCCGGCGCGGGCGGCCTTGATGGCCTCGGTCTGGGCCCGGAGGACGGTGTCGTACACCTTCACCATCTCCGCCGTGGGCTCGCCGATGGCCACGGTGCGGGTGGTGTCGGAGCAGTAGCCCATATAGAGCGCGCCGAAATCCATGGTCAAAAAGCCCCGCTGGAGCTTCACGTCCCTGGGCTTGCCGTGGGGGACGCTGGAGAGGGTGCCGGAAACCACGATGGGGTCGAAGGATTTATCCTGGGCCCCAAGCTTCAGCATCTGGCAGGTCAGCTCCGCCGCCAGCTCCCGCTCCGTGATATCCGGGGTGATGAGCTTCAGGGTGTTGCGGTACGCCTTCTCGGCGATCCGCTGGGCGGCGATGAGGATCTCCATCTCCTCGTCGGATTTGACGGCCCGCAGCTCCCGGAGAAGGCTCTGCCCCGGCACGAAGGCCGGCTCCAGCCTGCTCTGGAGGGACGTATAGGCGGCGTAGCTCAAGGCCCCCTCCTCCACCGCCAGCTTTGTGACGTTGTGGGCCTTGAAGTAGTCGTTCATCATCTCGTAGACGGGCTTGTCGTTGGAGCGGATGACCTCCACCTGGGTGATGCTCCGGCTGGCCTCCTCAAAATACCGGGCGTCGATGAAAAGCGCCGCGTGGCCGTCGCCGCAGATGATCAGCTCCCCGGCGGAGGAGGCGAAGCCCGTGGCGTAATACCTGTTCTGGTCGCTGGTCACGAAAATCGCCTGGGCCTCGCTTTCCGCCACGGCGGCGGAGATTTTTTTTACATTGTTCATGGGAATACACTCCTTTTATGGATATATCAATTTATTTTCCGCGCTTTTCCCGTCTGAAGGGAAGCTCAAAAAAATATCGGATCGCCAGAAACGGGTTTGTAAACTTAATGGGCTCCACTAAGAGCATCTGCACGCCGGCCAAATTGGCTGCGATGGTGTCGGTGTAGATCTGATCCCCCGCCAGGGCCGCCTTTTCCGGGGCCGTGCCGGCGGCCGCCAGCGCCTCCCGCACGCCGCGGGGGCTGGGCTTCCCCGCCCGCTTGAGGTAGGGGATGTCCAGAAGGGACGCGAAAATCTCCGGCCGCTCCCCCTTGTTGTTGGACACGATGAAGAGGGAGACGCCGGCCCGCTTGAGGCCCGCCGCCCAGTCGGTCACGGACTTTTCCAAGGTCAGGGTCTTGTAGGGCGCTATGGTGTTGTCCACGTCCAGAATGAGAAGCTCCACGCCCAGCTCCCGCAGGAGCTCCGGCGTGATCTCCGTCACATGATGGAATTTTCTCCGGGGGAAAAGGGAAAAACGCATAACCGCCATCCTCGCGCATAAAGTTCTTTGTCCGGGCCTGTCCGGACGACTGTACGACGACTGTATGCAGTATAGCACACAACCGGGGAAATGTATATGGATGAAATGAAAATTTATCTCACCGCGCCGGGGGAGCTTGTGGAAAAAGCCGCCCGGTACGGCCCCGTGGCCGCGCGGCTGTGGCGTCTGGGGCGAGATCTGAAGCTGAACCGCGCCCCCCTGCCCGGGGCGAGGCCCGCCCTGGCGGTGGTTGACGCTATATCCTTCCGGGGGCACGGCCCCCAGGAGGCCCTGGCGCGGACGCTCCTCTGCCAGTGCCGCCTGGCCGGGTGCCGGGGCCTTGTGTTGGAGCTGCCCCGCCCTAACGAAGCCCTGCTGCGGTTTTGCCAGGTGCTGGACCGGATGGCCGCCGGGGCCGGGCTGGAGCTCACACTGCCCCGGGGGTATGCCGCCGCCGCGCCCGGCTCCTTTGTGCTGATCCCGGCCCAGAACACCGGCGGGACCTATGAGCAGAGGCTCAGGCGGCTCGCCGCCCTCTACGGTGCGGACAGGCTGGCCTTAGATCTGGACACCCTGGCCTCCCGCTATCTCCTCCCCTGCCGCGCGGGGCTGTGCCGGAAGGTCAACGTGTCGGAGCTCCCTCCCCTGATCCCCCACTTCTCCCCCGCCCTGTGCGCCAACACCGCCTCCCGCCTCACCGGCGGCCGCGCCGAAGTCATCCTCTGGGACGACGAAGCCTCCCTCCGGCAAAAGGTCACCATTGCAAGCACTATTGGCATCCGCCGGGGGTTTATAAGGTATCCGCCTGACCCCGGCGAGGGGTTATAAGGTGTCCGCCTTATAGGCGGACGGGGATTTACTTTCTCCTCTTTTGTGTTGACAAAAGAGGAGAAAGTAACAAAGAGGAGAAAAACAACTTTTGGGTCTGGTGGTGAACCGGGCCCAAGCTTAGTTACGGCGGTCCGGCTGCCGCGGAGATGATCGATACACATGGTCCCATCCATATCCGCGCGTGGCATTGACGCATTGTCTCTGCGTTTAACCCGCTTGCCGCTCACATCTCTATCAATAGAGCCTTCGTTCCTATTTCACCCGCGCTGGTGCGGCTTTGATCGTGCCCACACACCGCACCACCGAATTCCCTTCCGTACGGGCCGGACACCCGGCCGGCCCGTGTATCGAATTCCCGGGAATCTTTCAATCAACCTTGTACGGGCCGCCGTGGGCGGCGGCCCGTCCCGGACAATTTCCGGGCTGTCAATCATCGGTGGACGGGTCGCCCGGGAGGGCGACCCCTACGGAAGCGTTGAACGAAATAGCCCCGATATTTAGGAATCAACGCGTATGACGGTGGGCCGCCGTGGGCGGCGGCCCGTACGGCGGAGAACGATGGATTTCCGGGAATTCGGAAGACGGGCCGGCCAGTGTCCGGCCCGTACGGAAACAGAAACGATGTTTTCGATTACCACACGATTATAGCCAGCCAGCGCGGGTGAAAGAGGACACCACGCTTCATTGATAGAGCTGTGAGCGGCTAAGCGAGTTAGAAGCAAAGACCATTCGTAACAAAGGCGCGCAGTGATGAGAGGGACCGGGTACCGACTCACGGAAATGACATTCGAAACTTGTCAAGCTTAGTGGACACATAAAAGAGAGAAAAACATACTTGGTGCGCTGTATCCTATGCCGGAGTGGAG
>CANRMY010000080.1 GCA_947631845.1 uncultured Oscillospiraceae bacterium
CCATTCCTCCATGGCTCTCACCTCACGGACTATTTTACCATATTTGAGGGGAAAAGGGAAGGTTTTTTGACAGACTGTGTCGGAAAAAGCCCGTCAGGGCTTTTTCCGACAGTCTGTGTCCGCCTTATAGGCGGACGGAGATTTGCTTTCTCCTCTTTTGTGTTGACAAAAGAGGAGAAAGCAACAAAGAGGAGAAAAACAACCAGAGGGGGGATTTCCACGTCGTCGCGAAAGCCGCTTAACCTCGGGCTCTCGTCCTTACCGACGCCGCTTAACCTCGCCCTCCAAGTATTCGGGCTCAGGCGCAGGCGTCGGACGTCCTCTCCCCGCCGGGCCACAGCCCGGCGGGGTTCTCTTTCGCCCTCAGGCGCAGGCTTCGCTCCTCCTTTCCCCATCGGGCTGTTGCCCGATGGGGACCCCGTCCCCCTCTGGACTCCCCCTTTTAAAAGCGACCACACAGGGGTTTGCGAACCCCTATGTGGAGAACCCCAGGGAACGCCCGCGGGGCGGCGGTTGCGGAAAAGGGGATATTCCCACGCATGGAGTTTTCCGGTAATTCGGCGGGCCGCCGAGGGCGGCGGCCCCTACGGCGTTTAAGGGAAGATGTTCAGAAAGTCGATACACGGGCCGGCCGGGTGTCCGGCCCGTACAAAGGGAATTCGATGGTGCGGCGTGTGGGCCGAGCGGGTCTCTGGCCCCTACGGATGGTACGATCAAAGCCGCGCCAGCGCGGGCGAAAGAGGACATCACACCTCGTGGACAGAGCGGTAAGCGGGTAAGCGGGTTAGGCGCAGAGACAATGCGGGGCCCCCATCGGGCTGTTGCCCGATGGGGAAAGGAGGAGCGAACCTGGCGCCTGAGGGCGAATACTTGGAGCCCGAGGTTAAGCCGGTTCCGCGACGACGCTACCGCGCGGATATGAATTGTACCATAGGTATCGTTCACCACCGCGGCAGCCGGACCGTCGAAACAAAGCATGGGCCCGGTTCACCACCGGGCCCAAAAGTTGTTTTCTCCTCTTTGTTACTTTCTCCTCTTTTGTCAACACAAAAGAGGAGAAAGTAAGTTACCCCCGCCCTTATAAGGGCGGAAATCTTATATCAACCCTTTTCGGCGTCTCACGAAGTAGACCGCAAACTCGAATACGATCATGCACAGCCACCCGGCGGCGCAGGCCCAGGCCTCGGCCACGATGCCGTACCGGGGGACGAAGAGCAGCACCAGGACGGTGCGGACAGAGATCTGGATGAGGGTTGAGATCAGCACCACGGTCATGGAGCCCATGCCCCGGAAAAAGCCCTGGATGGCGTTGGTGACGCCGGGAAGGATGAAGAAAAACGCCTTGACGGTGAGATATTCCACCCCCAGGGTGACGATCCCGGGGTTTTCGTCCGGGGAGAGCAGGCGCATGGCGGGGGTTTTCAAAAGCTGTACTATAAGAAAGATGACGGGGTAATAGACGAAGGCGATGAGAAGGCCCTGGCGGAAGGATTCCCGCACCCGCTCAGGCTGGCCCGCGCCCCGGTTCTGGGCGGCGCAGGTCATGATGGCGCTGCCGTTAGACTGGGTGGGGATGCGGGCGTAGTCGTCGATGCGGCAGGCGTTGTTGAAGGCGTCGATGGCGGTGACGCCCTGGAGATTGATGGTGCCCTGGATCAGCACCTTGCCCACGGGCTGGGCGGCCTGCTGGAGGGCGGTGAGGGCGCCGTTTTTCACCGTCTCCTTCAAAAGCGCCTTATCCACCCCGAGATCCTCCCGCCGGAGGGCCAGGTCGGGTACGCGCTTTTCGATCCACCACACGCACAGCGCCACGGACACGGCCTCGGCGATCACCGTGGCCAGGCCCGCCCCGGCCACGCCCATGCGCAGAAGCACCACGAACAGCAGATCGAGGCAGATGTTGACGGCGCAGGAGATCCCCAAAAACCACACGGGGGCGCGGGAATCCCCCAGGGAGCGCAGGGCGGAGGAGAGGATGTTGTACTGGAAGGTGAACAGGAACCCCACGAAAATGACGCGCAGATAGGTGAGGGCCTGGGGGAAGGAGCTGGCCGGGGTCTTGATGAGGCGGAGCAGCTGGGGGGCGAAGGCCAGACCCAGCAGGAACACAACCAGGGAAAAAGCGACGCCGAACAGGAGCGTGGTGGAAAATTCCCGCCGCAGCTTCTCCCGCTCCTTCGCCCCGTAAAACCGGCTCATCAGCACCGAGGCGCCGATGCCCATGCCGGAGGCCCCCAGCACCATCACGGTCATGATGGGGTCGCAGACGCTGACCGCCGCCAGGGCGTCCTGGCCCAGGTTCTTGCTGATGATGACGGAGTCCGCCGCGTTGTAGGTGAGCTGCATGATGTTGCCCAGGACCATGGGCACCGCGTAGCCCAGCAGATGCCGGGTCACGGAGCCCCGGGTCATATCGCGTTTTGCCATACGGCACCTCCTGACGGCCTCAGGCCCTCTGGCCGGGGTGGTCGTGATAATACTTTTTCAGCACCTGGCCGGTATAGCTCTCAGCACACGCCGCGCAGGCCTCCGGGGGACCGGTGAACACCACCCGGCCGCCGCCGTCGCCGCCCTCCGGCCCTAAGTCGATCAGGTGGTCGGCCACCTTGATCACGTCCAGGTTGTGCTCGATGACCACCACGGTGTTCCCGGCGTCCACGAGCCGGTCAAGCACGTCCACCAGCTTGCGGACGTCGTCGGTGTGCAGGCCCGTGGTGGGCTCGTCCAGCACATAGAAGGTGGCGCCGGTGGAGCGCTTGGAGAGCTCGGTGGCCAGCTTCACCCGCTGGGCCTCGCCGCCGGACAGAGTGGTGCTGGGCTGGCCCAGCTTCACATAGCCCAGGCCCACGTCCTGAAGGGTGCGGAGACGGTCGGCGATCTTGGGGACGTTCTCAAAGAACTCCACCGCCTCGTCTACGGTCATCTCCAGGACCTCGTGGATGTTTTTGCCCTTGTAGCGCACCTCCAGGGTCTCCCGGTTGTAGCGCTTGCCCTTGCAGACCTCGCAGGGGACATAGATATCGGGCAGAAAGTGCATCTCGATCTTGATGAGGCCGTCGCCCTGGCATGCCTCGCACCGGCCGCCCCGGACGTTGAAGCTGAACCGGCCCGCGCCGTAGCCCCGGGCACGGGCGTCGCTGGTCTGGGCGAAGAGGGCGCGGATGTCGTTGAAAACGCCCGTGTAGGTGGCGGGGTTGGAGCGGGGGGAGCGGCCGATGGGGGACTGGTCGATGTCGATGACCTTGTCCAGATTTTCCAATCCGAAGACGCCGGTGTGCTTGCCGGCCCGGATCCGGGCCCGGTTCAGCTCGGCGGCCAGGGTCTTGTAGAGCACCTCGGTAACGAGGCTTGATTTGCCGGAGCCGGATACGCCGGTGACCACGGTGAGCTTGCCCAGGGGGAAGTCCACATCGATATTTTTCAAATTATTTTCCGCCGCGCCGGTGACGCGCAGGGTCTTCCCGCTGCCTGCGCGGTGCTTTTTGGGGATGGGGATGAATTTCCGCCCGGAGAGATACTGGCCGGTGATGGACTTCTCGTCCTTTAAAATTTCCTCCGGCGTGCCGGCGAAGACCACCTCGCCGCCGTGGATGCCCGCGCCGGGGCCGATGTCCACGATGTAGTCGGCAGCCAGCATGGTGTCCTCGTCGTGCTCCACCACCAGGAGGGTGTTGCCCAGGTCGCGCAGCCGCTCCAGGGTGGCGATGAGCTTGGCGTTGTCCCGCTGGTGGAGGCCGATGGAGGGCTCGTCCAGGATATAGAGAACGCCCATCAGGGAGGAGCCGATCTGGGTGGCCAGGCGGATGCGCTGACTCTCGCCGCCGGACAGGGTGCCGGCGGAGCGGGCCATGGTGAGATACTGGAGGCCCACGCTCTCCAAAAAGCCCAGGCGCTCCCGGATCTCTTTAAAGATACGGTCGGCGATCATGTGCTCCTTCTCCGTCAGGGTGGGCTGTACCTCATCCAGGAACCGGAGGGCGTCGGTGACGGACAGGTCGCAGAAGTCGGCGATGTTCTTGCCGCCCACGGTGACGGCCAGCACCTCCGGCCGCAGACGCTTGCCGTGGCAGGCGGGGCAGTCGTGGTCGGTCATGTACTGCTCCAGGTCCCACTTGGCGTAAATGGAATTGGACTCCCGGTACCGCCGCTCCAGGTTGGAGATGATGCCCTCAAAGGGGCGGGTCATGGTGGTGTGGCCCCGGTCGGTGACGTAATTCAGGGTCAGGGCCTCGCCCTTTGTGCCGTAGAGCAGCACGTCGATGACCTCGTCGGGCAGATCCCGCAGAGGCGTGTCCAGGCGGAAGTGGTAGCGCTTGGAGAGAGCGGTGAAATACATCATGGCGATGGAGTCGTTTTTGATGTTGCCCCAGCCGCTTGCCTGGATGCCGCCGTCCAGGATGGACAGGGTCATATTGGGCATGATGATGCTGGGATCCACCTGGCGCTGGACGCCCAGGCCGGAGCACTCCGGGCAGGCGCCCAGGGGGGCGTTGAAGGAGAAGAAGCGGGGGGACATCTCCTCGATGGAGACGCCGCACTCGTCGCAGGCGTAGTTCTGGGAGTAGGTCACGTCCCGGTCCTCCTCCGGCAGGTTGACGGTGACGATGCCGCCGGACAGGGCGCAGGCCGTCTCCACGGAGTCCGTCAGGCGCTGCTGGAGGCCCTCCCGCACCACGAGGCGGTCGATGATCACGTCGATCCGGTGCTTTTTGTTCTTGTCGAGCTTTATCTCCTCCTCCAGGTCCCGCGTCTCGCCGTCCACCCGCACCCGGACGTAGCCGGAGCGCTTGGCGTCCTCGAAGACCTTGGCGTGCTCACCCTTGCGGCCCCGGATCACCGGAGCCATGACCATGACGCGGGTCCCCTCCGGGAGGGCCATGATCTGATCCACCATCTGATCCACGGTCTGCTGGCGGATCTCCTTGCCGCATTTGGGGCAGTGGGGGATGCCGATGTTGGCATAGAGAAGACGGAGATAGTCATATATTTCCGTGACAGTCCCCACGGTGGAGCGGGGGTTGTTGTTCGTCGTTTTCTGGTCGATGGAGATGGCCGGGGACAGGCCGTCGATGGCGTCCACGTCGGGCTTCTCCTTCTGGCCCAGGAACTGCCGGGCATAGGCGGAGAGGCTCTCCACATAGCGCCGCTGGCCCTCGGCGTAGATGGTGTCGAAGGCAAGGCTGGATTTGCCGGAGCCGGACAGGCCCGTCAGCACCACCAGCTTGTCCCGGGGCAGCTCCAGGTCGATGTTCTTCAGGTTGTTCTCCCTGGCCCCGTGGATATGGATACTGTCACGCATAAAAGTCGCCTCGCAGGAAAAAAGATATAAATAGTCTCAGGCAGCTGTTTCAGCCGTAAAGCTTATTATAACAGATATGGCGGGAAAAATAAAGTTCCGATTTCAAGAAGTTATTTGATCTGATTTTTAGAATATTCTTAATTTTGTCATGAAATGGACATAAAATCGGTTTAGGATAGCACCAGGATCAAATGGGGGGCACGGCCCCAAAGGAGAGAGCGAACTATGACCTTTGATGAAAATGAAAACCGGAGCGAACAGGAGCCCGTTTACAGCGGAGAGGAGCAGTCCCCCGCAACACCGGAGGAGCCCACCTCTGCAACGCCGGAGGAGCCCGCCCCCGCGGCGCCGGAGGAGCCGTCCTATACGCGGCCCCAGGACACGGGCGCGGCCCG
Organism: uncultured Oscillospiraceae bacterium; assembly: GCA_947631845.1. Classification (GTDB taxonomy): domain Bacteria; phylum Bacillota; class Clostridia; order Oscillospirales; family Oscillospiraceae; genus RUG626. The sequence continues at coordinate 5,695 of CANRMY010000080.1, forward strand.
CGTTCCGCCGGTGCAGTCCTACATGGATCAGCGGGAGAGCTGGCGCGACCCCTCCTATGAGGCGGCCTCCAGCGGCGAGGGCGTCTACTCCCCCGGCCAGTACGCCTACGGCGCCCAGAGCTGGCAGCAGCCCGTCCGGGAGCCTGAGAAGCCCAAAAAACCCAAGAAAAAGCACGGCTTTTTGAAGGCCGCGTGCCTTGTCATCGTCTGCGCCCTGGTCTCGGGGCTTTGCAGCTGGGCCGTGGTGGACTATATGCTGGATCACGGCCAGAGCCAGGGCGGCGGCAAGCAGGTGGTCATCAACCAGGCCAGCCCCATCTCCGGCACCCAGACCGACGTACCCGCCGCCAACCCCGGCAGCGGCGGACTGACAGGCAACCAGATCTATGAGCTGGGCCTGAAGCAGGTGGTGGGCGTCAACACCAGCCAGACCATCAACATCTTCGGTCAGACCTCCACCCGCGCCGTGTCCGGCTCCGGGTTCATCATCAGCGAGGACGGCTATATTCTCACCAACTACCACGTCATCAGCTACGCCGTGGTCTACGGCGGGGAGCTGACCGTCCTCATGGAGAACGGCGCCAAGTATCCCGCCGAGGTGGTGGGCTACATGGAGTCCAACGATGTGGCCGTCATCAAGATCGACGCCACCGGCCTGTCCCCCGTGACCCTGGGCGACTCCGACAAGATGCTGGTGGGCGAGTGGGTCTACGCCATCGGCAACCCCCTGGGCGAGCTGGAGTACACCATGACGCCCGGCATCGTCAGCGCCCGTGACCGGGTCATCACCACCAACGACGACATCACCGGCGCGGCCACCTCCATCAACATGTTCCAAATCTCCGCCGCCGTCAACCACGGCAACTCCGGCGGCCCGGTGTACAACTCCCGGGGCGAGGTCATCGGCATCGTCACCGCCAAGTACGCCGATGCCGAGGAGGGCATCGAGAGCTTGGGCTTCGCCATCCCCATCAACGACGCCGTCAACATCGCCACCCAGCTCATTGAGAAGGGCTATGTGGCCGGGGCGGGCCTGGGGATCGAGGGCACCGACACCACGGAGTTCTATAAGGCCTTCGCCATCGAGACCTACAGCATCCCCAACGGGTGCTGCGTCACCAAGGTGGATCCCGGCTCCGCCGCGGAGGCCGCCGGTCTGAAGGTGGGCGACATCATCACGGCCTTCGGCGACAAGACCATCGCCGGCATGAGCGATCTGAAGCTGACCCTCCGCCGTTACGCCCCCGGCGACGTGGAGAAGCTCACCGTCTACCGCATGGGCGCCAATCTGGCCGGTGAGACGCTGGAGCTGACCATCACCCTCCAGGAGCGGGTAGAGGAGCCCTCCACCGATCAGCAGACACAGGGTCAGGGACAGGGCGGTTCCGGGAACTCCTTCTGGCCCTGGTGGAACTAATGTGCCAAAAAAGGCCGAAGGCCTTTTTTGGCAAAAGGGAACGTGCGGGGAAAATATCTGAATTTTGCGAAAAACGGCTTCGGGGCGGGTTTCAAACCCGCCCCGAAGACTTTATAAGGGTAAATATTAAGGGACTCGAAGGCGCGTCGGGCCGGCCGGTGTCCGGCCCGTACGGTCTATAGAAAAACAGCCCCCAAGGCTCTTACATAAGATCGCGGCGAATATACGCCTGGACAGGGAGGATATCGGAAAGCTGGATCAGGAAGGCGGAGACGTCGTTTTTATAATCCGCCCGGAGGCGGGTAGCCGAGGGCGGTGTGATCCGGGGAAGCCGGACGGTGACGGAGGCGCCGTGCCCCCAGGTGCTCTCCATCACGGCGCTCCCGCCGTGCATGACGGCGATGCGCTGGACGATGCCCAATCCTAACCCTACTCCGGCCTGAGGCTCCAGCTCCCGCGCGGGGGAGGCGTAGGCGTTGAACACGTCCCCCAGAAGCTCGGGCCGGACGCCCCGTCCGTCGTCGGAGACGGTGATCCAGAGGTTGGTCTTGTTATGCTTCACCGAGACGGTGACGGTACTCTCGGGGCCGGCGTATTTGATGGCGTTGGAGAGAAGATGCATCAGCGCCAGCTCCAGAAGCCGCCCGTCGGCCACCGCGGGGATAAGCCCCGGACCGCAGTCGCAGACGATGGCGGGCCGTTCCGCCGCCGTCAGTTCCGTCACCGTGGCGGCCACATCCCGCACCAGACGCCGAAGATCCAGGGCGGCCGGCTGGGGCTCGCTGTCCAATCCGCAGAACATCCGGGCGAAGTTGTCCGCCATACGGGCCATGATACAGGCGGATTTATCGCTCCTGGCCACGCTTATGGCAAAGCCCGGGGGCACGCCGTCCAGGCGCTCGTGCATCAGGGAGATGGCGGTCAGCGCCGTACCCACGCCGGACCGGATATGGGTCGTGAACAGGCTCAGCGCCTTCCGGGAGGCGTCGCTGTCCTCCGGCAGGAGCTTCAGCGTAAAAAGCCGCATGCCCTCCCGTTCCACGGTGTGGACGGCATAGAGGCCGCGCCCCAGCCTGACGGCGCCGGCGGCCTCGCCGGAGGCGGTCATCAAAAGGCCCGGGTCGAAGATCTCCGCCGCCGGCATCCCGGTCAGCTCCTCCACCAAAAGGCGTCTGGCGGCCTGGTTTTCAAAGGTGATGATCCCGTCCTCCGCGGCCAGCACCGGCTCCGGCAGGACATCCAGCAGCGTTAATCCCTGGTTTACGTTTTGTTCCATTCCCCCGCGCCCCGTCCTTGGGGCTCCTCCCGCTTTTTTGTCTTTACATAGTATGCCACCCGGCGCCTGGCTGATTCCCCCCGCGGCGCCTTTGCAATGATAACAGAAAACGCCCCCGATTGCAACGCGGATTTGGCATTTTTGAAAAAGTTCGGTTATCTTAGAAAAAACTCTTTATTTTTTCAGAAGACGGGTTTATAATATTATTGTTAAAAAAGTGCCAAGGGGCACGTGGGCCCTGGTACTTTTCTCGATGGACACCTATAAAAAATACTTTTTTGGAGGTCTTTAAAATGAGCATCAAAATTGGTATCAACGGTTTCGGACGTATCGGCCGCCTGGTGTTCCGCGCCAGCCTCGATCATCCCAATGTTGAGGTCGTGGGCATCAACGACCTCATCACCCCCGACTACATGGAGTACATGCTGAAGTATGACACCATCCATGGCCGCTTCGAGGGCAC
>CANRMY010000081.1 GCA_947631845.1 uncultured Oscillospiraceae bacterium
TCTAGGTATATTCTATCTATAGCAATTTTGAGGAGCGCCTGCTTCTGTTCTGTTGTCAATTTTTTATAGTCTATCTACTTTATCATGTATGAGCAGCTCGTCCAAGACAGCTACATCGACTATGAGAAATATATCCGGGCCATTGACCCGGCTGTTCCAAAGAGCTTCCTCATCTCCATCATCGACCACATAGACGTGGATGATGGCAGGGTGACGGCAATCGCCTTTAAGAACGGCATAACCCACAGGTTCACCTACAAGAACTGAAAGAAGCCCCCGACCACTCAGGCCGGGGGCTTTGCTTATATTCACAATATTCATCTAAAACTGAATTTTTATACGGATTTTGTTCATAATTCGTACATAACTTTTATAGACATACCCCCAAACAATAAAAAACCTGATGCCTTTTTCTTATCCAGAGGGCTTCTTCCGCTTATCCCTGCGGTTTATTTTTTTCTTCCGAAATCGTTGATTTTCCGGGCTTTTTCTGGTCATCACCCGATTTGTCTATCCCGCTTGCTATGAACATCGCATCGCCGAAGGAGAAAAAGCGGTATTTTTCCCGCACGGCCTCGGCGTAAGCGTTGAGGACGTGCTCCCTGCCCGCCAGGGCGGAGACGAGCATGACCAGGGTGCTCTCCGGCAGGTGGAAGTTGGTGATCAGGGCGTCCACGCATTTGAAGCGGTAGCCCGGATAGATGAAAATATCCGTCCAGCCGGAGGTGGGCTTCAGATACCCCCGCTCATCGGCGAAGGATTCCACCGTCCGCAAGGACGTGGTGCCCACGCAGACGACCCGCCCGCCGCGCTCCTTGGCGGCGTTGACGGCCCGGGCGGCGGCTTCGGGGATCACGCAGAACTCCGCGTGCATGTCGTGGCTCTCGATGTCCTCCTCCTTCACGGGTCGGAAGGTGCCCAGGCCCACATGGAGGGTGACGAAGGCTGTCTCCACGCCCTTTGCCCGGACTTCATCCAACAGCTCCGGGGTGAAGTGGAGGCCCGCCGTGGGCGCGGCGGCGGAGCCGGGCTCCCGGGAGTACACGGTCTGATACCGCTCGGCGTCGCGAAGCTCCTCGTGGATATAGGGCGGCAGGGGCATACGGCCCAGGCGCTCCAGTGTCTCCAGGAAAATGCCCTCATAGTCAAACCGGATGAGCCGGTTGCCGCCCTCCAGCACGTCCAGGATCTGGGCCTCCAGCTCGCCGTCGCCAAAAATGAGCCGGTCCCCGGGCCTGGCCTTTTTGCCGGGCCGTACCAGGCACTCCCAGCACCGGTCGCCCTTGTCGGTGAGCAAAAGCACCTCCACCGCGCCGCCGGTGGGACGGCGTCCGAACAGCCGCGCCGGCAGGACCCGGGAGTCGTTCAGCACCAGGCAGTCCCCCGCCCGCAGGAGGCCGGGAAGCTCGTAAAAATGCCGGTGCTCCGTCGCGCCCGTGGTCTTATCCAGGAGCATGAGCCGGGAGGCGTCCCGCTTTTCCAGCGGCGTCTGGGCGATCAGCTCACGGGGGAGGTCGTAATAAAAATCCGCAGTTTTCATAGTTCAATAGGTCACGCCTGTGCTTGTCACCTGGGTGCCGGTGTAGTAGAAGCTCAGGATCTCCTCGCAAGTCTTTCCGTAATTGAGCGCCATGGAGTACGCGCCCCACTGGCTCATACCCACATTATGGCCCCAGCCGGTGCCGGAAAATACGAATTTCCCGGAGGCGTTGGGCCCCACGGAGGCGTTGGCGCCCACAGCGCCGTCCCCCACTTTGCCGATCTCCCCCGCGCCGGTGATGGCGTAGAGATCCCCGGAGGGGAGCACGTCCACGCCCCCCGCGCCCAGGGCATAGAGGCCGCCCAGGGAGTCCACGGTCTGGTCGTTGACGCAGAAGCCCTGGCCGGCCACGGGGCCAAGGCCGTTGACGGTGAACCGCTGGGAGCGGCAGCCGGTGACGCCGCGGGTCTCCGATTTACTGAAGGTGAAGCTCTTTCCCCGGGTGTCGGTAAAGGTGATGCTCCTCACGTTCCCCACCTCCGTAAAGGTCATGCGGATGGAGGCGATATCCGAGCAGTTGCTGCCCCGGTCCCGGAGCCTCTGAGCCAGCTGGGCGGGCGTATAGCTGACGGTGTAATGGTACTGGGAGGGGATGCTCTCGATGTCCTTCTCGTAGGGGTCGATGACGCCCCGCAGATAGGGGATCGTCGCCGTCCAGACGTTCTCGCTGTTTTCCGTGGCGCCGCCGTCGGAGGACATATAATACGTCTCGCACAGCGCCCCCTGATAGGTCAGATACTGCCCCGCCGTCTGATCCACGGCCATGTCGGAGTTGGCGTTGGCCCGCTCGGTGCCGTGGTAGGCCTGGCACTCGGCGGTGTTGCAGATGTCGAAGCCCAGGGTGCGGTGCTTGGTGAGATTGGCCATCAGATACGTCCTGGCGGTGATGGCCTGGGCCTTCAGGGCCTCCAGAGGCCAGCTGGCGCTCATCTCCCAGGGGACCACGCCCTTGACGTAGTCCTCCACATCCACATAATTTACGGTGGTCAGCTTGTCCCCCGTGTTGCGCAGAAAGGAGAAGCCGCCGTAATACTTGCAGTCCCTATGGTACGTCTGGGCCTTGACGCCCTCCGGCGCGATGGGCATGATGCCGATGGACCTGTCCGTGCCGCAGTCAAACTCAAAGAGGATGCGGTTGGTGCCCGTCTCCACCACCGTCACGGTGTAGGGACTGCCGCTGTCCACGGAGAGGCCCTGCGCGCCGGCGGCGTCCCTGGCGGCGGCGGAGGAGGTGTACTGCCCCTTCAGCACCATGAACATACCGTTTTCATACCGCACGAAGCCGTCCGGGTATTGGGCGGCCATCGCGGCGGCCGTGGCGTAATCCCCGATGCCCGTGGCAACCACCAGGTGGAAGCAGCCCAGCACGACGCTGCCGCTCCCCTGCTCCAGGGGGACGTACCGTCTGGAGCCGGCGTCGTAGACCATGTTCTTGTCCATGGTGGCGGTGATCCGGTCGGTGTCCGTGATGGCGGCGCCGATATCCACAAAGCTCCTGTTCTCGTCAAAGTACCCCAGCCGGTAGCCGCAGCCGCAGCCCGGCACGTTCTGGAGATTGGACGAGGTGAAGGTCTTTTCACTGGGGCTTCCGCTGGCGCCGTATGTATAGATCCCGATCCGCACGGTGGTGTAGGGCGGCGTGTACGCCGCCTCCGCCGGGGGAGACGCGGGGAGCAGCGCCGCCGCCAGCAAAAGCGCCAGCGCCAGAAACAGGGCGGTTTTTCTTTTCGATCTCATGAGTGTCCTCCAAATTCAGGGAAAGCAAACTTTTTATCCCGGTCGAAAGGGCGATTTAACACGCCAACGCCGTAAATTTGCCCCGATTTTGCGTCAATTCGCCGTTGACAGACAAGCCGGTTTTGTGTTAGCATAGCAAAAAGCCGGAACACGTAAGGGCTTTTGTCTTATGTAAACCCTATTATACAACATCTTTTTCGTTTTGGCTACACCTTTTCGCGTTTTTTTGTAACTATTTTGTTTCTTTTTCTCAAAATCGCAGAATGGGAGGAAATTTTATGAAAAAATACAAGGTCGGCGTCATCGGCGCCACGGGCATGGTGGGCCAGCGCTTTGTGACGCTGATCGCCAATCACCCCTGGTTCGAGCTGACGGAGGTGGCCGCCAGCGCCCGCAGCGCCGGCAAGCCCTACGAGGAGGCCGTCGCGGGCCGGTGGCTCATGCAGACGCCCGTGCCCGACTGCGCCAAAAAGCTGGTGGTCAAGTGCGCCGAGACGGACATCGACGCCATTGCCGGAAATGTGGATTTCGTCTTCTCCGCCGTGGATATGAAAAAGGAGGAGATCAAGGCGCTGGAGGAGGCGTACGCCAAGCGGGAGTGCCCCGTGGTCTCCAACAACTCCGCCCACCGCTGGACCCCCGACGTGCCCATGGTGGTGCCGGAGATCAACCCGGAGCATCTGGAGGTCATCCCCTCTCAGCGCAAGCGGCTGGGCACAAGGCGGGGCTTTATCGCCGTGAAGTCCAACTGCTCCCTGCAGAGCTACGTCCCGGCCCTCCACCCCTTAAAGGACGAATTCGGCCTGACAAAGGCGCTGGTCTGCACCTATCAGGCCATCTCCGGCGCGGGCAAGACCTTTGAGACCTTCCCCGACATCGTGGACAACGTGATCCCCTTCATCGGCGGCGAGGAGGAGAAGAGCGAGCAGGAGCCTCTGAAGCTGTGGGGCCGCGTGGAGAACGGGCAGATCGTCAAGGCCGAGAGCCCCTCCATCACCGCCCAGTGCTTCCGCGTGGCCTGCTCCGACGGCCACATGGCCGCCGTGTTCGCCAGCTTCGCCAAGAAGCCCACCGTGGAGGAGATCAAAGAGCGCTGGTCCTCCTTCTCCGCCCTGCCCCAGAAGCTTCAGCTCCCCTCCGCCCCCAGGCAGTTCCTCCACTACTTTGAAGAGGAGAACCGCCCCCAGACGAAGCTGGACCGCAACCTGGAAAACGGCATGGCAGTCAGCGTGGGACGTCTCCGGGAGGACACCCAGTACGACTACAAATTTGTCTGTCTCTCCCACAACACCCTGCGCGGCGCCGCCGGCGGGGCCATTCTCCTGGCGGAGCTCCTCTGCGCCCAGGGGTACATGGACTGATTCGTCGGATCTCTCCATCCGTCCCCTCAAAAAGGTTTGCGGCTCCGCCGCGTAAAAAATTCATTCGCCGCACGGTTTCGTGCGGCGAATCCTTTTTTGGGGACAGGCTCATCGTCTCCCTCCGTTCCCGCCCCCTCGGTCAGCTTCGCTGACAGCTCCCACCTTGAGCGCACGCCCGGTCACTCGGTCCTCCAGAAATACACGCCGTAGGGGGCCAGCTCACTGCCGCCGCCGAAATCGTGGGGCTCCCCGGTAAGGAGATCCCCGCCCCGGCCGGCACGGGCGTCAAAATGCGCCCACTGGGGCTCCGGGGAGGCGTTGACGGCCACGATGACCCGCTCGCTCTCCGCCGCGCGCTCAAAGACGAGGAACTTATTCTGGATCTGCAAATTCCGGTAGCCGCCCCACAGAAGCGCGGGGCTCGCTTTTCGAGCTTCGGCCAGCTTCGCGATAAAATCGGTAAGGCCGTTCCATTCCGGCCTTTGGAGGGCGGGCCGGAGCTCCCGGTCGCCGCCGGACTTGTGCCCCTCTATCCCCCACTCGCTGCCGTAATAGACCGCCGGCACGCCCGGCATCCCGAACACCAGCCCCCAGGCGGCGGGCAGCTGATTTTTGTCCCGGAGCTTGCTGGCGATGCGCTCCACGTCGTGGTTGTCCAGGAAGCTCAGCAGATGCCGGCCCTTGTAGAGCGTCCAGGGCTCCGGCCCGAACTGGCGGGCCAGGGAGTGGCCGATCTCGAAGAGGTTCCTGTCGTTGAGGCTGGACCACAGGCCCTTGTAGCACTCGTAATTGGTCACCGCGTGGCACATCTCATCGCTCATCCACCGGTTGTAGTCCCCGTGGAGCGTCTCGCCCATCAGCACAAAGTCCGGCTTGAGGGTATTGGCGAACCACCGGAGCCGTTTTAAATATTCCTGGGGCAGGCAGTAGGCCACGTCCAGGCGCAGACCGTCGACGCCGAACCTGTCCACCCAGCTTCGTATCGCCGCGAACTGGTGCTCCACCACGTCGTTGTTCCACAGGTTCAGCTCGGGAAGCTCCTGCGCGCCCTCCCAGCACTTGTACCAGAAGCCGTCGTTATACGCGGAATTGCCGCCGAAGTCGATATGGAACCAGTCCTTATAGGGGCTGTCCCAGCGCTTCTCCAGCACGTCCCGGAAGGCCCAGAAGCCCCGGCCCACATGGTTGAGCACCGCGTCGAACATCACCTTAAGGCCGGCCTCATGGAAGGCGTCGCAGACGCGCCTCAGCTCCTCCTCGCCGCCCAGACGGCTGTCCACGGTAAAATAATCCCTGGTGTCGTAGCCGTGGCGGTCACTCTCAAACACCGGGTTCAAAAGCACCGCCGTGGCCCCCAGCCGTTTGATGTGCTCCACAAAGTCCAGCAGTCGCAGGATCCGGGGCGTCCTCACCCCGTCGTTCTCCTCCGGCGCTCCGCAAAGCCCCAGGGGGTATATCTGATAGAGCACCGCCTCGTCAAACCACATATCGTTTCCTCCTATCGGGTTTTTGGGAGATCCATGTTATTTTACACCGTTTCCGGCGTTCTGTCAAAGGCCCCGGCCAGGACGCCGCCCAGCCCGGACAAAAGCTTGAAATTGGCGGGCGGCCGCTCCCAATCGTCCGCGAAAAGGGCTCTGCGGGCATAGAGGGGCGCGCCGGTCCAGCGCTCCCGGACGGCGTACCGCATATCCCGCTCCACGCTTCCCGGCAGGACGCCGTTTTTATCGGCCAGCGTGACGTAGATCTCCTTGGCGCTCATCCCCCGGCGGGCGGCGATGGGCAGGGCCTGACGCAGATACCGCTCCCCCGCCAGCGACCCGGTGAAGCCCAGCGTCTCCAGCAGGACCGCCGCCGATTCCTCCGGCGAAAGCGCCCCCTCCAGGGCATTTTGAAACCGTTTCCGCTCCCCGGCGGCCTTCCGCACCGCCGCCGCGATGCCCGCCGCGCCGCTGTCCTTTCCCAGCCTCCGGCACCCGGCGGGCAAAATAGGCCCTCCCGGCGTAAAGGTGTCGCCCAGGATCACCGCCGCCGGCACGTCTCCGGCGGGCAGGGCGGTCAGGAGTTCGTAAAGGCCCCGGCACCGAAGATCCGCCAGCCGCACCGTATAGAGCAGTACCGGCGCGGAGAAGCGCTCCACGGCATCCAGGGCCGCCGCGCCGTCCCGCTCCGCCGCCAGGACCGTCACACCGTATTCCGGCAGGACCTCCCGCATCAGCTCCCGGAACCACGCGTTTTCCTCCAGCAGCACAATGCCTATCGTCTCTCTCATGCCCTCACCCCGCTTCCCTATGGGATCCGTGGACTTTTGACTGTTCTTTTCACGAAAATCCGCCCGGAGGACTCCGGGCGGATGCTTATATCAGTGGCTTATTCGTCGTCGCCGGCGGCCTTGGCCTCCTCGATGACCTTCTGCTGGACATTCAGCGGGGCCTCGTCATAGCGGACGAACTCGAAGGTGAAGGAGCCGCGGCCCTGGGTCATGCTGCGCAGGTCGATGGCGTAGGAGCCCATTTCAGCCATGGGCACCTCGGCCTCCACCACCTGCATCCCGTCCTGGACGCTCATGCCCATGGGGCTGCCACGGCGCTTGGACAGGTCGGACATGATGTCGCCCATGTTGGCGTCGGGGATGGTCACCTTCAGAAGGCCGATGGGCTCCAGAAGGGCGGGGCTGGCGTTGACAAGCTCCTTGAAGGCCAGGTTGGCGGCGGTCTTGAAGGCCATTTCGGAGGAGTCCACGGGGTGATAAGAGCCGTCATAGAGGGTGGCCTTCAGATAGACCATGGGATACCCGGCCAGGACGCCGCGTCCCACGGACTCGCGCAGGCCCTTCTCCACGGCGGGGAAGAAGTTCTTGGGGACAGCGCCGCCGAAGACCTCCTCGCCGAAGATCATCTCCTCGCTCTCGTCCTGGGGCTCGAAACGGATCCACACGTCGCCGAACTGGCCGTGACCGCCGGACTGCTTCTTGTGGCGGCCGTGGGCCTCGATCTTTTTGCGGATCTTCTCGCGGTAAGGCACCTTGGCGGGCTCCAGCTCCACGTCCACGCCGAATTTGTTCTTCAGCTTGGAGCACAGCACGTCAAGCTGCATATCGCCGGCGCCGGAGATGACCATCTGGCGGGTCTCGGCGTTGTTGGTGACGGTGAAGGTCACATCCTCGTCCCTGAGCCGGGCCAGGCCCTGGGCCACCTTGTCCTCCTGGCCCTTGGTCTTGGGCCGGATGGCCATGGAGTAGCAGGGCGCCGGGAAGTCGATGCCGGGGACGGCCTCCACCGCCCTGGGATCGCACAGCGTGTCGCCGGTGCGGGTGTCGGTGAGCTTGGAGACGGCGCCGATGTCGCCGGGGCACAGGTCGGTCACCTCGATGTTCTGCTTGCCGCGCATGGTGTAGATGTGGCCCAGCTTCTCCTGGGCGCCGCTGCGGGCGTTGGTCAGGGTCATATCGGCGGAGACCTTGCCGGAAACTACCTTGAAGAGGCTGAACTTGCCGAACTGGTCGGAGATGGTCTTGTAGACGATCAGCTTTGTGGGGGCGGAGCCGTCCACGGGCTTGCCCGCCTCACGGGGCGCCGGGAACAGGTTGCAGACGCTGTCCATAAAGACCTCGGTGCCAAGGCCGGTGGCGGCGCTGCCAAAGAACACGGGGCAGATCTCCCCCTCGGCGATGCCGATGCCCAGGGCGTTGAAGAGCTCGCTCTCGGACAGGTCGCCCTCCTCGAAATACTTCTCCATCAGCTCCTCGCTGGTGCCGGCGGCGTTCTCCACGAGCTCGGAGTAGTGCTCCTCCACCTTGCCGGAAAGCTCGGCGGGCATGGGCACCTCCTGGCGCTTGCCGGAGACGAATTTATAGGCCTTCTTCTTCAGCACATCCACGATGCCCACGACCTTCTCGCCCTCCATGATGGGCTCGGTCAGAGCGCAGACGGAGGAGCCGAAGGCGTTGCGCAGGGTGTCGAAGGCCTTCTCGAAGTTGGCGTGCTCCTCGTCCACCTTGGAGATATAGATGGCGCGGGGCAGGCTTCTTTCGTTCACATACTTCCACGCCTTTTCGGCGCCCACGTTCATCTGATCCTTGGCGGAGACGCAGATGACGGCGGTATCAGCCACCCGCAGGGCCTCGAACAC
>CANRMY010000082.1 GCA_947631845.1 uncultured Oscillospiraceae bacterium
ATCAGGCCGAGATAAACCAGCATATAGCATCCGACCAACAGTTGCGTCACCCGACGGGCGTACTTATATTCCCGTATGTACAGGAAAACCCCCAGCGCAATCGAGATACCAATATAGCTGAAATTAAGCAGATAAAACAACTTATCTTTCGTCAGCCAAAGTGAGACGGCTGCAGTTTCAAATATTGCCAACATGACCGCAGGCAGAACATATTTTTTCATATCTTACGCCTTTATAACTTCCGATTTACCGGGCAGACTTGACTGTATTTCAAACAAATTATACTACAAAACCGTGAATAAATCTACCGCTATTAACCCAACGCTCATTTTACACCGCAAGAAAAAAACACACCACAAAGGCGCACTTTTGGGTTTTCCTCGGCTTTGTGTTAAACTCCACAAGAGGCTGTCAGTATTCTTTTTCAAGTTTGAACCAAATAATCCTATCCGCCGTTCCGCCGCTGGCTGCCATTGCCTCTCGGGCTCCGCGCCGTCACTGATGCTTATAGATCCTCTTCTCCAGGGCGAAGATCCTGCCGGAGAACTGCCCCGGCTCCACGTTTTCCAGGCTCTCCTTGTAGATCTCCATGCGGCTGTCGATCTTGTCGATGAGGCTGAGCAGCTCCGCCTCGGCGCACATGGGCCGCACCGCCGCGCCGAATTCCGGCTCCCCGTGGTGGCTCAGAAGCATATGCTGGAGCAGCAGCCCCTTCTCCTCCGGGATGCCCAGCCCCCGGGCCGCGTCGGACACCTCCTGGGCGCCCATGACCAGGTGCCCCAACAGCTGTCCCGGCGTGGAATACTCGGTGACAAGCCCCAGCTCGGAGTATTCAAACTCCCACTCCTTGCCCAGATCGTGCAGGCACGTCCCGGCCAGCAGGAGGCTCCTGTCCACAGTACCGGCATAGAGCTTCGCCAGGAAATCCGCCTGGCGCATCATGTTCAGGGTGTGCATCAGAAGCCCGTTCAAAAAGCTGTGGTGGACGCTCTTGGCCGCCGGCATACGCCGAAGCGTCTCCCCGTGCCGCTCCAACAGCGCCTCGGTCACATCCCGGTAGTCCTGGTCCTCGATGGAGGCCACCAGGTCCAGCAGCTCCTGATACCCCGCCTCGGCGTCCATGGGCGCCACGGGCACAAGGGTGCGCAGCTCGTATTCGTCATTCTCATCCGCCAGCCGGATCCGCTCAACGGTGGCCTGCAAAGAGCCCCGGTACTCGGAGACAGTGCCCCGGAGCTTGACCACCTTCCCCTCCTCCTTGGGGCCCAGCGGGCCGGGATAGTCCCACACCTTGGCGTCCATATCCCCGGTGCAGTCGGAGATGGTGGCGTTCAGATAGGGCTTCCCGTTGTTGGAAAGCTTGTTCTGGGCCATTTTCAGGATGTAAAACCCCTCAAATTCGTCCCCCACAGCCATATTGATGATCCTGATATCCCTGCGCATACGCTATTCTCCTCGTCCTTTGATTTAGTAAAAGCCCCCTCATTATAACCCTCCGCCGCGGTTTTTTCAACATAAAAAACAGGAACGTCGTGTAAACGTTCCTGTTTCATGTTTTATTGGTGTTTATTTTATGACCATTTCGGTCACGCCGTCAAAGACGTAGACCTCCTTCAGCGGAATGGAGAAGTCGATGGAGGAATCCACGGCGGGTGTGTCATGGGGATCCACCTTCAGAATGGCCTTATCCTCGCCGGCGGTGATGTAGACGTTGGTGTTGTCGCCCAGCATCTCGGTCAGCTCCACGTCGGCGGTGACCACATAGGCGTCGTCCTTCCGGCCCAGCTCGATGGCCTCGGGGCGGAACCCGAACACGATCTCCTTGCCCTCATACTTCTTGGCCTTGTCGCCCATCTTCCGGGTCAGGTCCAGGGTATTCTTGCCGAAGTTCAGCTTTCCGCCCTTGAGGACACCCTTGATGAAGTTCATGGGCGGCTCGCCGATGAATCCGGCCACGAACACGTTCACCGGCTCGTAGTACAGGTCATAGGGGGTGCCCACCTGCTGGATGTAGCCGTCCTTCATGACCACGATCCGGTCGGCCAGGGTCATGGCCTCGGTCTGGTCATGGGTGACGTAGATGGTGGTGGCGCCGGTGTTCCGGTGGATCTGGGCGATCTCGGAGCGCATGGTCACGCGCTGCTTGGCGTCCAGGTTGGAGAGCGGCTCGTCCATCAGGAACACGCCCACCTTGCGGATGATGGCGCGGCCGATGGCCACACGCTGGCGCTGGCCGCCGGAGAGCGCCCGGGGGAAGCGGTCCAGGTAATCGGTCAGGCCCAGGATCCGGGCGGTATTCTTGACCTTCTCCTCGATCACGTCCTCGTCAACGCCCTGAAGCGTCAGGCCGAATGCGATGTTGTCATAAACGGTCATCTGCGGGTACAGCGCGTAGCTCTGGAAGACCATAGCGACCTCCCGCTCACGGGGGCCCATCTCATTGGCGCGCTTGCCGTTGATAAGGAACTCGCCGTTGGAGATGTCCTCCAGGCCCGCGATCATCCGCAGTGTGGTGGACTTTCCGCAGCCGGAGGGGCCCACGAAAACAATGAACTCGCCCTTTTCGATGGAGAGGTTGAAATCGTGGACGGCGTGGAAGCCGTTGGGATAGATCTTGTTTATGTTAGTCAGGGTCAAGTATGACATAGATTTGTCTCCTTACACTAAAATTTACCGCGGGGTCAGGAAACAATAAAGTTAGACCGCGTTTAAATCAAATCCTTCTGTCTCAACGCTCTCGCAGCTGCCGGTGATGAGCTTCTCCCCGTCCACGCCCTCAAGGCTCACGTTTTTCAGACGGACCTTTTTCACGTTGTCCAGGTACAGCCCCAGGCGGCACCTGGGCTGTGCGTACTCCTGCATGGCGGGCCTGTCCGGCTTGGCGTCGGGAGCGAAGCTGATGTGGATATTCTCCAGCGTCACGCTCTCGATGGGCTTTTCCGTCAGCCCGTCTATGTAGCAGGCGGCTACCTCGGAGTCGGTGCAGTCCATATTGCGGAAGGTGAAGGACCCCATCTGAGGCGTCCTGTCGTCCACGGGCAGCTTCTCCCGGCTCCAGACATATTCATCGTGGCAGTCCGGGTCACAGCAGTTGTACCATAGATTGATAACGATGGGCGTCAGAACCCTGTCCATCTTGATATTGTCAAAGAGGACATTGGTGATCACGCTGTCCTTGCCCCGTCCCCGGCGGGACTTGATGCGAAGTCCCCTGTCAGTGGCGTGGAACAGGCACTGGGTCACCGTCAGATTGGTCACGCCGGCGGAGGCCTCGCTCCCCAGGGTGACAGCGCCGTGGCCGAACTCCATCAGGCAGTTGCGGATGGTGTATCTGTCCGCCGGCGCCTTGTATTTGACGGCCATTTCCAGCTTTCCGGATTTGATGGCGATGCAGTCGTCACCGACTGAGAATCTACAGCCGATGATGTTGACCGTGTCACAGCTCTCCGGGTCGCACCCGTCTGTGTTGGGGCTTTCCTTGGGAGCGGTAACAAAGCAGTCCAAAACGGAGACATCCTTGGAGAAAAACGGGTGGAGATTCCAGCTTGGCCCATTTTTCACCGTGACCCCGTGGAGAGTAACGTTCTTACAGCGGTTCAGGAACACGACTCTGGGCCGTGCCGCGGGGAAATTGTTAAAATCGCGCCACCAGTCCCCGTTCTGGCCGTTCCCGTCCACTGTGCCGGGCCCGACGATGGACACGTCCTCGCAGAAGGCGCCCTGCAGCAGCGACTGGTACGCGGGCCTCTCCAGGCCCTCGAAGGCCGCCAGCGGGACCTCCTGGCCCGTGACGGGATCCACAGCCAGCCCCGTCAGGATGGGGTAACGCTCACGCTCCGGGGAGCCCAGGAGCACGGCGCCGGCGCAAAGCTCGATGGTGATGTGGCTTCTCAGAGACAGCGGCAGGCTCAGATACGTCCCGGCCGGGAAGATCAGCCGCCCGCCGTCGGGGACGGCGTTGATGGCCGCCTGCAGGGACGGGGTGTCGTCATGGACGCCGTCGCCCACCGCGCCGAAATCCCGGACGCTCAGGGCACAGGTCTCCCCCGCCGTGTGAAGCTCCAGAGCTTCCGTCCTCCCGGAGGCAAAGCGCACCTCGATCCGGTAGGCGGTGTCGGGCTTCAGGCCGTAGAAGGAAAAAACATTGGTGTCGGCAGACAGCCGCTCCTCGCCGTCAACGAAAACCGTATAGCTCTCGCTGGCACGGTAGGGGCTGGTGCCCCCGATCTCAAAGCAGGCGGAGGTGCTGCCGCGGTAAAGAATATGGATCATTTCAAAAACCTCATCTGCCGGGCTTCCGGGCGTCGCTTACGATATTGCGAAACGTATTACGGCACTGGACCAAAAGCGTGTCATACGCCAGATACAGGGTCCCGAAGATGAACGGCTCCACCCCAAGGTAGGCGGCGACCTCCGGAAGCCCCCGGATGTACGTTATGGCGTAGTTGATCGCTCCGTATGTGAAGAAAACAAGCATCAGGAGCACATAAGCGTAGAGGATGTTGAAAACAAAGCTGCTGTAGCGCTTCTTATAGAACATCACCCATTTTCCCCAGGCGCCCGGCGACGGCTCAAAGAACCGCAGGGCGTTGTTGGTGAGGAGGTCCGTGACGATTCCCAATCCGATGCCCGTTATGAAGAGCATATCCAGGGTGTTCGAAACGTACACCCCCAAGCCCCACAGGAAGAAAAAGCATACCGCCGCGGGGAACCACCACTTGATAAAGCAGACCTTGACCAGGTCGGGGATCTTGACCTTCAGGCCGGACCTGTATTTTCGCAGCTCCTGTTCGGAGACCGGCGGGGAGTTGGATTCGTCCGCCTCCACCAGGTCCCGGATGGCGTTGGTCTTCAGGTCGTAATAATCCGCCGCCTTGTACTCTTCTCTCTTGGGAGGATTTTTGTCCTTTTTGCTCATGGGATGCTCCTTTTGCCGACGGGGAGGCTCGTCGCCGGGCCTCCCTTCGGTCGGAGGGCGCTCTCACGCCCTCGCGGTCACGGTTATTCGCTGGCCAGGTCGATGGCGCCCATATCGCTGTTGCCCTCGACCTCGATATTGGTGTTGATCTTCCGCAGGAGCTTCTTGTAAACAGGAAGCAGCGCGGTGAGAGCGACGCCGATGACGAGGAAGATAATGTGGAGCTGGAGATAATAGGGCGCGTAGACCAGGTACGCGGTATCCTTGGTCACGGCAATGGCCTGGCTCGGGTCGGACTGGACGCTGTTGATGCAGTTGATATAGAAGATATCGCAGCCAATGATGATGGCCACCATCACCAGCATCAGGACCAGCATGGGCACATTGACCTTTTTACGGTAGGGGAACGCGTTCATGAAGCACACCAGCGAGAGCATGGAAAGCAGCATGATGGCGAACTCCGCCAGCCCCATGCCGGTGAGCAGGAGCTTGGCCGTGGCGTTGGAGAACTGGGTCAGGTTCAGGGAATAGATAAGGAACGCGATGACGAAGGCCGCCATGGCGATGTTGTGGGGACGGCGCTTCAGGGAGACGATGAACTTGCGGCAAATCTCCTTTATGGCGTGGACGAAGCCCTTGTTGGGGTTCTTAGTCTTTTTCTCTGCCATCACTTACCCCCCCTTATCGCTTTGGTGGTCTCCTTGTCGAAAAAGTGCTTTCTGGCAACAGAGAAGCCGGCGGTATCGCCAACCTTGTAATTCTTCCAGCCCTTGATCTTGGCGGTGACCTTGACGCCGGTGCTGCCGAGGCTGCCGTAGACCAGGGTGTTCATGCCAAGGTTTTCGTTGTTGGTGACGGAGACCTTGATATCGTCGCCCTCGATGAAGTTCTCGGGGCGGACGCCCAAGGTGATCTCCTTGCCCTCATACCCGGCCAACTGGGCCTTCTCCTCAGCGGTGAGGGAGACCTTGAAGCCGTTGCCCTGGAGGGTATCGCCCACCACCTTCACGTCATAGAAGTTCATGGGCGGAAGGCCGATGAAGCTGGCCACGAACACGTTATCGGGGTGATCGTAGAGCTCCAGAGGCGTGCCCACCTGCTGGACATGGCCCATGGACATACACACGATCCGGTCAGCCAGGGTCAGAGCCTCGGTCTGGTCGTGAGTGACGTAGAGCATGGTGGCCTGAAGGCGCTTGTGCAGCAGCAGGATCTCGCGGCGGGTGGCGCCGCGCAGCTTGGCGTCCAGGTTGGAGAGCGGCTCGTCGAACAGGAACACCTTGGGGCTCCGGACGATGGAACGGCCCATAGCCACGCGCTGGCGCTGGCCGCCGGAGAGCTGCGCGGGCTTCTTGTTCAGCTGGCTGGTGAGGCCCAGGATCTCGGCCGCCGCCAGCACCTTTTTGTGGATGACGTTGGGATTCTCCTTGCGGAGGGTCAGGGAAAAGGCCATGTTCTCATAGATGGTCATGTGCCCGTAGAGGGCGTAGCTCTGGAACACCATGGCCATGTCGCGGTCCTTGGCCGGGGTCTGGGTGATGTCCTTGCCGTCCAGCAAAAGCTTGCCGTTTGAGATATCCTCAAGTCCGGCGACCATCCGCAGGGTGGTGGACTTACCGCAGCCGGAGGGACCTACGAGAACGATCAGCTCCCCGTCCTTCACGTCCAGGTTGAAGTCGAAGACCGCCTGAACATTATTGTCGTATATCTTGTCGATATGCTGTAAACTCAATTCAGCCATGCCTTCGCCTCCTTACGCTTTATTCTGCTCGAGGGACTTGACGTGGGCCTCAAGCTGGTTGCACCGGATGAAGTTCAGCGCGCTGGAGCCCAGAAGGCAGACGGCGGTGACACCCAGATACACCAGGCACTTTATGAAAGTGCCGTTGCCCATGACAGCCACATCCTCGCCGTTAACGAAGGTCGTGGCCTTGAGCGCGCCCATGGGGATGACGAAGATACGGACGATCTGCATCACTCCGGCGATGAGCAGCACGATGGAATAGTTTTTGCCATAGTTCTTCACGCCCTCGGAGGCCAGGAAGACCGCCAGCATGAAGATGAGGTTATAGACCACCGACGCGCCGATCTGGATGGTGTAGTAATAATTGCCCACATCCTGGCGGTAGATGGTGACGAAGTAGAAGACGTTGAAAAGAATCGCCAGATAGCAAAGGTTGGAGCAGGCGGAATTCTTCACATACCGCATCCGGTCCTTTTTGATATAAAGCTCCTCAGCCGAAAGCTTACTCATTACGCCTTCCCCCCTTCCGCCACAAGTTTTTTCTCCTGCTTCATGAGCATGACCTTCCAGACGGTGCAGGCCACCAGCAGGAGCGCGGAGACGATCATCAGCGCAAAGACCACATACTGCAGGTCGAACCACATGGTGGATTCGGTGTAGTGGGAGCCGAAGGTCTCGGAATACTCCTTCAGGGCGGCGAAATCCACCTGGAGGAACTGGCCCTTGAAGATCTGGATGTAAGGAGACGCGAAAATCGGAATGTAGATGCTGGCCGCGGTGAAAAGTCCCACGGCTGCGTAATTGGAGACGTAGTACCTGCGCCGTGTGCCGGTGTTGGTGACGAACAGCAGCGCGGCGATGACGATGTACGCGATCGCGTACTTCACGAACACCTGGTTAAATGCCTGCATATTCGTGTACACCGTGGCGCCGGGCACCTGCCGGTCCTTGGCGCTGATGGAGTAGCCGCCTGTTTCTTTGTTCTCCACGACTCTGATGCTCAGGGTCGAGTAGAGCGAATCGTAAAGATCTGTCATGATCCCCAGCGCGTAGAGAAACAGTATGACTGCCATCACCATTGCCAAGAGGCATAGGATCTTCTGCGCCTTCATTTGAGTTTTATACATGACTACCTCCTCTTGAGGAAGCGCCCTCCGCGCCGCGCCGGCGTTTTACCGGCGCGGGCGTCGGGAAATTCCTTTGATTTATGTGCTGGGGCTTATCGGTGCTATGTCAGGCAAGGTAATTGTTGTAATACTCGATAGCTCTCTCAAGGGCGCCGGCGTTGATGGAGAGGGCAGCCTTGCACTTCCAGGTGTTGGCAACCGTGTCGGCGGTGGACTGAGGATCGCGCAGGCCTTCCTCGGTGAAGCCCTTCTGGATGATGTTGACCATGATGTTGTCGCCCTTCTTGGTGTCGGTGGCGAAGCGGGTGGCCAGCTCAGCGTAGCTGTTGATCTGGTCGCTCTCGGTCTTCTCCAGAGGCAGCGTGGTCAGAAGGGAGGTGTACCACATGTTGTCGGTGTTGATGCTCAGGAACGGATGCTTGAGGACGCCCAGCGCGATGGCGCGGGAGATCATCTGGCCGCCGATCTGGCCGATCTCATGGGTGCACTCGAACTCGAAGGCCTGGCTCTTCATGAAGGACAGGGTGGAGCCCAGATAGTAACGGGCGTAGTTGGTGTAGCTTCCGCCGCCCCTGTTGGGATCCCAAACGTCAGCCTCGACCTCGTCGGAGATCTCAGGCCACTGCTCGCCGTTGAAGTCGAAGGTGACAACGTTGCCGTTGGCGTCGTGCTTCAGGAAGGCGTCGGGGCCGTAGCTCATGAGGATGGTGCCCTCACGGCTGTAGGCGTAGTCGATGAGCGCCAGGCAGGCGTAGAGCTTGTTCATGTCGTCGCCGATACCGGCCTTGACGATGCCCCAGCAGTTGGAGCCCTTCACGGAACGCCAGGACTCGGTGAAGCGCATGTAGACGCCGTTGGG
>CANRMY010000083.1 GCA_947631845.1 uncultured Oscillospiraceae bacterium
GCCGTACCAGCCGGTCAGAGGCTGGCTCAGCTCCACGCGGAAGTGCCACTCCCGATCCGTTTCGCCTGTGGCCCCGGTCACGTGCTTCTCCACCACCAGCTCGTTGTCGTGCTTCTCGTCGTCGCCCAGCTTGTTGATGAAGTGGGCGTAATGGGAGCCGGTGAGCGTCCCGGAGGCGCCCTGGGAATTGGTGACGTAGCCGTCGGTGTTGGCCTCGGCCTCCGTCACGGTGTAATGGACGCCCGCGGGCAGGCCGGTAGCCTTGGCGGACTGGCCGTGCTTCAGCGTGAACTCCGCCACGCCGTTTGTAAAGTACATATCACCGAACTGGCCGGTCAGGGGCTCATCCAGGGTGACGGTGAAGTGCCAAAGCTTCTCCTTGTCGCCCAGTTCGCCGGTGACGGTCTTGTCGACGGTCAGCTCCACAACCCCGGGTCCCGGAGGCGGCGTGGTGGTGCGCGTATTGATGAACCTGACCCAAGTCTGTGCATTTAGCTTTGTCGCACCCTCAGCCGGGTCGTGCGCAGCGTCCACGCGGGAGGTGTACGGGTCTTCATTGAACTCCTGCTCCACGACCGCATAGTGCGTGCCATTGGGGAGACCGCTGAGGCTCAGGTACTCACCGTGTCTCAGCGTGAAGGTGATGGTGCCCTTCACGGGGTCGATGAACACCTCGGGGTCGCTGCTGTCACCGCCCACGAAATTCCAGGTGATGGAATCCCAGGGGATTTCCTTCCCCTCCGGAGCGGTGAGTGTAACGGTGAAGTGCCACGGCTTCGTGGTATCTCCGTTCTCCACCACCTTCTCGATGATGAGGCCGGATTCCACCGGGTTCGTGATGTGCGGGAGATCCCAGATGTGCGGTCCGTCGGTGACGCGTCCGGTGTTTTCGACCTCATCCCACGCTTCGGCGGTGACGCGGGCGCGGATCCACACCATGCCGGTGGCGTTCGCCCCACGGCCGGGGAGCGTCCAGGTGACTGTCTGCCCGCTGACGGACACGGTGCAATTCTCGTACCCGGCGGGCTTGCCGGTGGTATAGGTCGGCTTGCCTTCGGCGTCGAACAGTACGTACCCGGCATCCACGAACTCCAGGCCCTTACTCATCGTATCCGTCACGATCACGTCGGCGGAAATCGGGTCTTTATTCTCGTCCTGGGCGTCGTTCATCCAGGTGATGGTGTAGGTGATGATGTCGCCCACCTTCACCGTCGGGCCGAGCTCGCCGGCCTGGACCTCCACGTCGTCGATGGCAATCTCCTTCTTCGTGGGCTTCAGGGGGTTATCCACGATCTCCGTGTATGTAAGATCGTCGCCCACCTGGACGCTGCCCTGGTTGAGAATCTGGTCGTCCTTGCCCTCGCCCGGTACGGGCTCAGCCTTATCGTTATAATCAGACTTTTTGACAGCTTCAGCGTTGACCTCCACGGTGAAGGTGACCTTGCCCTCGTAACCGGCGGGCACGCCGTCGGTGCCGTCCTCTTTAGTGCCCAGCGTCCATGTGATGGCATGATTGTCGGGGTCGTATGCCACCGTGACCTGGATTTGTTCGCCGCCGATGGTCAAGGTTTCTGTGGCAGTCTCCACTTTTGTTGTCTTGCCGGGTCCCTCAAAGTTGATGGTCAGTGACTTCCCGGTGTCATTCACGATCGACGCGCTCCTGAAGTCCACGCCGGGATCCAGGCGGTCGGTGATCACGACCTTGGCTTTCTGATTCTTGTGGTTCCGCCAGGAGATGGCGTACTCCACCTTGTCGCCCGGCCTTACGATCATGCCCTGACCGGGACTCGTCTCGGTCTTCACTGTCTTGGGCGTGGGATTCTCCACGATGTCGGTTTTGACGTTACTGTTGCCGATCTGCACCTCCGCCTGGTTATCCACCACGCCGGTCTTAAGGGCCTTGGAATTGACCTTGACCACCAGATATACCTCGTACTCGCCGGGCGCCATGTTCTTCAGCGTCCAGGTGACGGTGTGGGTATTCGGATTGTAGCTGACGGTCACGGGCCAGTAGGGGTCGCCCTCCGGCGGGGTCACCATGTCGGATCTGGCGGTCCACTTCTCGCCCTCGCTCTGCGCCTTGACTTCGCCGTAGGTCGCCGACACGAAGTCCACGCCGGGATCCAGCTCGTCACGGATGACGATGTCCGCGGGCACGTCGTGGTCATTGCGGAAGCCGATCTTATACTCGATCTCGTCGCCGATCTCCACGGTGGGGCCCACCTCGGTGTCGGTGGTGCCGGGCTTGGGCGTCATCTCGGGATTTGTTGTGGAACCGGCCTTCGTCTCGTCCTTGTCGGGCACGGGGTTCTCCACCACGTTGGTGTAGATCTTGCTCTCGTTGCCCACCTGGACGCTGGCGCGGTCAACCACCTGATAGTCCTTGTCACTACCCGGAGTAGAGCTGTTGCCCTCGTCGCCGTTCGGGCCGTACTCCCACTTCTTGGCGGCGTCCTTGTTGACCTGGACCTCCAGGGTGACGGCGCCCTTCTCGCCGGAATCGGCCTTCAACACCCAGTAGACCGTGCGGGACGTCTCGTCGTAGTAGACGCCCTCCGGGATTGTAGGCATTTCGTCTTTGTTGCTCAAATAGTTCTCGGGGTTGCTGAGCGCGCTTTGCGCGTCCTCCATGCCCTCAGTGGTTGCAAGATCGTCCCAGGCCTTTGCGGCGTCTGCTGCCTTTACCCAAGCATCACCGCTGTCCTTGTTACCAAACTTAGCCTGGACGAAGTCCACGCCGGCGTCCAGCGGGTCGCGGATGATGATCTGCTGTTCATTCTCCAGGTAGTTGGTGTAGCTGATCTCATAGGTGATGTGGTCGCCGATCGCCACCTGCTCGCCGTCGCCGGGGGTGACCTCGGTCTTCTCCGGGCCCACGGGGTTCTTCACAAGCTGGGTGTAGATGTCCGCGTCGTTGCCGAACTTCACCGCGCCCCGGTTCTGCACCAGCTGGGTGAGGTCGTCCTCGATGCCGTCATTGTCGCGGTAGTTCCAGTTATTGCCAGGATTGGCACCGGGAAGTTGTCCATTGTCGCCGATGAAGGTGTTACCCGTATCCTCATCGAACAGCGCGCGGGTCGTGACCTTGACGGTCAGCTCCACATAGCCCACTTCCGGCGCATCGTCGCCGTACAGGGTCCAGGTGACGGTGTGGGTCTTCTCGTCGTAGGTGATGGTGATGGACCAGTGGCCCTTCTCCGTCTGGCCTTCGACCTGTGTACCATTCTCATCATCCACGACCCAGGTGAGGTTGTGAGTGCCCACATCGCCGCCGTCAGGCTTCGCCTCCAACGGCCAGCCGTTATAGCTGGCGCTGAAGAAGTCCACGCCGGGATCCAGCGGATCGGTGACGGTGATCTTTTTCAGCTCTTCGTCATCCTCGTGGGCGGTGTCGTTGCGGTTCCAACCGATCCTATAGGTGATCTCGTCGCCCACGTCCACACGGGGATAGAGGCTGGGATCGGACCCGGAGGGTTCCGTGGCTTCGCCGTTGATCTGGGTCTCGGTCTTGTTGACCTCGGGGGTGGGGTTCTCAATGGTGTCGGTCTCCTGCTCCGGGTTGTCGCCGACCTTGACGTAGGCGGTGTTGTCCACATAGCCAACCGGGGACGCGCCGGGCAGCACCTTTACCACCAGCGTCACAGTGCCCTTCTGCCTGGAGGCCTGGGGACCCAGGTTCCAGATGACGGTGTGGGTGTCTTTGTCGTAGGTGATGACGGGAACTGTGTCGCCGGACTCACCGAGGTTGACTTTGGCGCTCGACTCAGTTGCGCTCTCTGCCAGCGTCGCCTGTGGCGCGCCCTTATAGCTCTCCTCCACTTTATCAGGATCAAACGTTTCGTCCGCAGGATCAAACTCGGCGCTGATGAACTTGACGTTGGCGTCCAGCGGGTCGCGGACGGTGACGATGGCGTCCGTGCTCTCGTAGTTGCTCCAGGTGATCTGGTAGGTGATCTGGTCGCCCACGTAGACCAGCGGGCCGTGGAGCTTGCCGTCGTCGCCGGGGTTCAGGTTGCCGGCCTCGGGCGAAACGGTGATGTCATCACCCACTGCCGGGTCGATGCCGGTCTCAGTCTTCTTGGGCTTCTCGGTGGGATTCTCCACGATGTTGGTGTACGTGCCCTGATTGCCCACCGTGACCTGGGCCTCGTTATCCACCTCGTGGAGCACGTTGGCGTGCTCGTTGACCTTGACGACCAGCGTCACGTCGCCCTCGGCGCCGGGGGCCCGGTTCAGGATGGTCCACGTGACGGTCTGGGTACCCTCGTCAAAGGCGATGGTCACCAGCGGGCCGACCTTTCCATCTTGCACGGCGGGGCCGCGCTCGGTGGAGACGGCGGGCTGTTTGCCTCCGTTGTTCATCGTCACAGTTTCGCCCGCCACGCCGGGGAGCTGATAGCTGGCGCTGACGAAGTCCACGCCGCCACGGCCCAGATCCAGCACGTCGGTGACGACCACGTCGGCGTTCTTGTCGGTGCCGTTCTTCCAGTGGATGTTGTAGGTGATCGTCTGGCCCTCAAAGACGGCGCCGTACTCGTCGATGACGCCGCCGTGGCCCTTGCCCTCCGTGTCGGGCCTGGTCGTGGGAGTGCCGGGATTGCCTGCATCTATGCTCGTCTCGGTCTTCTCGGGCACGGGGTTCTCCGGGATGTTGGTGTAGACCTTGGCGTCGTTGCCCACCTGGACGCTGGCGCGGTTGACCACCTCGTGGTCCTTGTTCTCGGCAGGGTCACCTGGCTCTGTTGTAACAGGATCGTCTTTCGGGCCGTACTGCCAGTACTCGTGAGCGCGCTCGTTGACCTTTACGTACAGGTCCACAACGCCCTTGGCGTGGGCGGCCTGCACACCCAGGTTCCAGGTGACAGTATGGGTTTTCTTGTCGTACTGGATCAGCCACGCATTCGTGGATGGATCATTTCCCTCCGGAGGGATCCGGACCTCCTCGCCCGTATGGCAGTCCCCACCGCTCTCGACCGCGTTCAGCGTGAACGTTCCTGTCTTGGTTATTTCGCCGGGTGCAATATACGTGCCGTCTTTGAACACGGCGCTGACGAAGTCCACGCCCACGTCCAGCGGGTCCTCGATGACGACGGTGGCGGGCACGTCCTTATAGTTCTGCCAGTAGATCTTGTAGTGGATCGTGTCGCCGATCTGCACCTGATTGCCGTCGCCGGGTTCGTTGGCCACCTCGGTCTTCTCCGGGCCGGTGGGGTTCTTCACCAGCTCGGTGAAGAGGTAAGAGTCGTCGTTGAACTTGACCGCGCCACGGTTCTGGACCAGCTGGCCGTCGCTCTCGATGCCGCCCCCGTCACGGTAATCCCAGTTGTCGTTGTCGTCGAAGTCGGGGTTGCCCGATTCACCAGGCTTAAACGCCCCATCGCCGCTGTTCACCAGCGCGCGCTCGGTGACCTTGACGGTCAGCGTCACAAAGCCCTCTCCGATGACCTTGGGGTCGCCCTTGAGCGTCCAAGTGACGGTGTGAGTGTCAGCGTTGTACTCAATGGTGACCGGATAATAGGAGTCACCTTCCGTCGGTTTCACTTGATCGCCAAAGTTTTGTGTTACGTCGCCTTTTTCGGCGTTCGCATTCAGGGTATATTCGCCGTACTTTGCGCTGACGAAGTCCACGCCGGGATCCAGCGGATCGACGACGGTGACGGTGGTCAGGGTCTCGTCCGGCTGGGTGGCGGTGTCATGGCTGTTCCATTTGATGGTATAGTCGATGGTACTGCCGATCTCCACCCGCTTGCCGTCACCGGGAGTGTCCTCGGTCTTGTGGACCTCGGGGGTGGGGTTCTCGACGGTCTTGGTCTGCTGCTCCGGGTCGCCGTTGATCTTCACATAGGCGGTGTTGTCCACCCGGCCCACGGGCGTGGCGGTGCTCAGCACCTCCACCACCAGGGTCACCGTGCCGGAGGCGCCGGCGGGCTGCATACCCAGGTTCCAGGTGACCCGGCCCTCGGACGAATACTCATCCTCCGTGGAGGTGACGCCGGCGTCGTAGACGATGACGGGGACGGGGACGGGTGCGTCATCCGTGCCGATGTTGACCGTCTGACCGTCAGTTTGGGCGCTCGCAGGCTTGGCGTCGCCGCTGGAAGTAACATTAAGCTTGACCTCGGTGCTTAACCCATTGGGCCAGGGGTTCGGGGTATCAACGCCTGTAGGCATGACTACCTTCGTCTGGTCAAAGCTGGCGCTGATGAGCTTCACGTTGGCGTCCAGCGGGTCGCGGACAGTGACCAGCGCCGGGACGTTCTCGTAGTTCCGCCAGGAGATCGTGTAGGTGATCTTGTCGCCCACGTAGACCAGCGGGCCCATCACGGTGTTATCGGCGTTCTTCTTGGGTTTGAAGTCTTTATCGCCCAGAGTCTCGGTGCTGCCGCCTTCGCGCTCGATGTTGGTCTCGTCCTTCTCGGGCTCGCCCACGGGGTTGACGACCGTGTTGGTGTTGTAGGAGTTGTCGGCCACGCGGACGGTGGCCCGGTCGCGCACCAGGTAGTCGGGCGCGGGGGCTGGATCGACGGGCGTGTCGGCCACGCCGTCCTCGTCGTAGTCCCACCATTCCGCCGCGTTCCCGTTCACCTTGACGGTGAGGCTCACGCTGCCGCTGGTGTTGGCGCTCATTTCCTTCAGGTCCCAGATCACCACGCGGTCGCTGTCCACCTTGACCTTACCGACCCCGTAGATCCCGTCGAGGGCCTTCTGGGCATTCTGCTGTGTCTCGTAATACACTCCGCCGTTGGTGGCGCTGACGAAGTCCACGCCCTTGTCCAGCGGGTCGATGATGACCACATGGGCCGGCTTGTTGGTGGCGTTGGTCCAGTCGATCTGATAGGTGATCTCGTCGCCCACCTGGACGCCGGGATAGGTGTCGGGATCGGCGGTGGAGGGCTCCACGGGCTCGCCGTTGATGTGGGTCTCGGTCTTGTCCTTCTTGATCGTGTTGACGAAGTTGGCGGACTCCTCAAAGGTACCGGTGTTGCCGAAGACGGAGTACACGCCGGTGTAGTTGGTGTTGGACGTGTAGTTCGGCATGGGCGTGTCCGCGTTCTGCTCGTTCTTTACGGCGAAGTGGACGGAAGGGCTGACCAGATACCGGGCGATATTCCGGATGTAGCCGGAGCCCTCGCCCTGGTAGTGCTTGTCGACCATCACGCCCTGGTAGAACATGTAGTGGAGGACGTTACCGTCATCCAGGTACTTGTCCGCGCCGCCCTTTTCCGGTTCTGCCTCATTCAAGGGCTTACAGCTGGGATTGTCCATCACGGGATGCGACAGATATCTATCCGCCACTGGGATCCGGTCGCTCGTCTTTCCATTCCAGAGCCAGAACGCGGACTCACCATCCTTAACACTATCACTATCCGGCTGATGGTGGTTGTCGCCCTGAGCGTCCGCGGCCATGGTGACATAGTACTCCCACATGACGGCGTTGGTGTGGTGGAAGGGCTCCTCCCTGAGATATTCCGGCTTATTCGGATTCCCCTTTTGATCCACCGACCACGTCAGGTCCTTCTCGGTCTTTTGGTCCTTATAAGTGCCGGGATACACGGGATCGGTGGTGCCGGGTATCGTGCCGCCGTACTCGCCGTAGGTCGTGCCGTTGTGAAGATAGACAGGCAGCATCTGGGTGCCGGGAATGTAGGTGCTGACGGAGCCCTGCTGCTGGTTGTGGGTCACCCGCTTCAGGGCGTAGCCCTTGTCCATCTGCGCGTCGGTGAGCTTTTCGGTGACGCGGTACACGGAGTTCGACGGGATGCCGCTGAACAGAAGGCCGTAGCCGTTCTCCAGCTGGAACTCGGCCGTATATTTCGCGATATTCTTGTTGTCCAGATTCTCCCCTTCACCGAACAGGTTCTCGATGAACAGATCCGGCCGGTCGTAGGCGGGGATGACCGTGTCATAGAGGTCGTCCGCCGTCAACGCATTCTCAGGGGCAGAGAGCTTATCCTTCCCGTCGCCGTCGGGGTTGGCGTTCACGCCGAATTCCACCGTCTTCGTCCAGTAGGCGCTGGCGGTAAGGTAGGGCGTGGAGATCGTGAGCGCGCTGGTCTCGGGGTCGATGTTCGGGTCGATGGTCAGCAGCTCAAAGTTGGTTCTCTCTTCTCCACCGTATCGTGTGGCGTCAAAGCTTTCCGCGTTGACCGGATCGGGACGCTCTGCGGCGTTCTGCCATTGATTGGTATAGTTATCCGCGGACACCAGCCAGACCTTGGCGGCCATGAACGTGCCCTCTCTGCCAGTTGTCCCGCTGGTCGTAACGTCCTCCGTCGAGACCGCGCCGTTCTCGTCCACAGCATTATTGTGGTATACGCGGAAGCTGGTGGCGGTCATGCCTTCTTCCTTTTGCCGGTTCTGGCCGATGAAGACATAGTACACGTCGCCGTTGTACGTTTCTCCGGCTTTGTGCTCCCCGCTCGGGCTCTTGCAATCCTCGGCATAGGCATATCCCTCGCCGTCGGCCACGATCCGGCAACCCTCTTTGTCCACCATGGCCTTTTGCCCGTCCTCGGTCTGGAGGAACAGCTGGCCGTCCAGCTCCAGGTCGATGTAGTGGAACTGCCGCTGCCAGCTCCC
>CANRMY010000084.1 GCA_947631845.1 uncultured Oscillospiraceae bacterium
TAAAGGAGGCCGAGCAGATACGAAAGAGCGTTTACAGCATCTTGCGGCAGGAACAGCGGGAACAGGCCCCGCGCCGGGCGCAGGACATGGAGCATTGACAGGGAAACAGGCGCCCCGTCCACGGACGGAGCGCCTGTTCACATTCGGGCAAGTATGGGACACTTTGTCCCGAACCCAGCCGGGGCCGGTCAGTCCTCCCACTCGGCCTTGTGCTGTTCCCACCACTCCGGGAACGCCGGGTCTTTTGGGGAGAGGGTGGGCTTGATAGAAGGGTGAATCAAAGTTGAGTCATTTTTCATTTTCTCAAACGGCACTATGATAGCTATATCCCCGTTTGAAGCTAAATATAACAATTCAAGTAAAATCCCTGCTTTTTGTGTCCATTTCTCCCCAGTATAAGTTTTAGCAAAGTCAGTCACTGGTAGCCATTCACTTAAATATTTTCCAGTATGAACACAATCCAACTGGACATATAAGTAGCGGATATTCTTTTTGTCTTGAACGAGTATATCCCTGTCAAAGGTAATAGGTGTTTTATCATCTTTCTCATAACCTAAGATGTTCAAAAACAGTCTGGCCGTTGACCTGTTTTTACTGTCTTTCTTCGCCAAACACCTGTCAAAGATTGCCTGGACATTGCCCTCGTTCAAATCCAGCGGATGAAATTCATGCTCCTTGTGTTGCTCATTATACTGTTTTAACTTATCTTTAAGCCCCATATCCCAGCGCCCCTTTCCAAATATCAAGAAAAAACCTACTGCCATAATAGCATAACAACCCGCGAAAAGCAATCCGCATTTTGTCCCGTTCCGCCTATCCAGACAGTCAAGGGCCGGGTCGTATTTTTCCGCGCAGGGCGCGAAAAAATCTCCACCCTTAAACCCTTGACTGCCTGGATTTTTGCCGTGGCATTTCGCCGCCGAAAACGGGGAACAGGATTTCAAAATCCCGCTCCCCGTTTCCGTCCGCTCCATTTTACGGCAAAACCAGCTCCACTACCGCGGCGGTGGCCGTCAGCTTTTGCGGGGCTGCGCGCCCCGCGCCCCCGGCCTCTCCCAAGGAACAGAATGAGAAAAGCGTGTCGGGCCGGTGTTACGCATTAGACAGTTTTCCAGCGCCGGGAAGCCGCAGGAATACGGGCTTTTGCCGCCCCCTGCGCCGCGTTTTGCGGGCCGGTAAGGGTTTTATACCACCCGCCCCCGAAAGCGGCGTTTGACCGTCCACGGGCGCGTTTCCGGCCCTTTTTCCCTGCCGGTATCGCCCGCCCGGAAAGATAATGCGTCCATAAACAAAAATCCCACTTGACAAAACGCTTCATGTTGTACGGGTTGGGGTTCCGCTCCGTCAGGCGCTCCTGCGCCTTGCGGAAATACGGCTCCGCCTTTTTAAACTGTCCGCGCCGCAGGAGGAGCTGGCCGTAAGCGTTGTTCAGGCGGATATCGCCGGGATCCCGCTTCAGCCCCTCCAGGTAGTAGGGGTCCGGCAGGTAGGTGGCGTGGCGGTACTGCTCGATATGCTGTCCCGTGAGCAAGAGCTCCTCGTTGGTGCGGTATTCCTCCGGCTCCAGCGCCGGTTTGGCGGGGTCGGGGAGCTTGGGGATCTCCCGCTTTTCAGGCCGGTACGCCACCAGGCGGCGCCCCTCCGCCAAAACTACGATGTTCAGCTCCTCCTCAGGCACGCCGCCCACGGGAACGGTTTTTTCGTAAATGTCCACCGGCGAGAGCCTCGCCGTCTCGTCCAGCGCCGTTTTGCCCTGGGCGGAGAGGACGATCCGGGCGTTTTCAAAAATCCGCGTGGCGTAGACAATGATCCGGGCCGCCCCGTCCTCCACCGACAGGTGAACGGCCGCGTCGGTGGTGGCGTTTTTGACCTGGCCCACGGCCTTGTAGGGCATGAAGTACTGCCGGAACACCTTCTCCTCGAAGGGCTTGAGCCAGCTGAAATCCGGCTGGTTGTCGGTATAGACGCCGGTCATCAGCTCCACATAGGGGCCGTCCGCGTCCGTCAGGTTCCGGTCCCAGGCTTTCCCGAAATCCCCGCACCCCCAGGTCCACTGCTTCTTGCCCGGGGAGATGTGGTGATCCGCCACATGGAGGATGCCCGCGCCCACGCCGTAGTCGTAGCCGCCCACAAAGTCGTATTTGGACTTCTCCGCCATATAGGAGGTGGGGACGGGGATGTTTTTATAGCGGGAGATGTCCACGCCCTCGCTGTAATCCTTCTTATAGTAGACGCCTGTAGCGATGGGGAACCGGCTCACGTCCCGTTTGCCGTGGTCCATGACGGCGTGGACGTCCGGCGGGAACACGGACTGGGTGTTGTCGTTGACAGCCACCGCCGGGTTGGCCCACCAGAGGAAGGTCTGGGGCAGACAGGTACGGTTGTAGAGCTGGCCAGTGATCTCCATATAGGCCCTGCCCGGATAAAGAGCGATCTTCATCAGCCCCTTGGTGCCGTACATCTGGTCCACGTCGTGGAGAAGCACCGCCGCCGAGCCATCCTCGCCGCTTAAAAGCGTGTAGTCCACCGGCAAAAACGTGGTGGGTCTGTGATGCTGGGGCCAGTTAAACTCGATGCCGCCGGAGATCCACGGGCCGGTGAGGCCCACCAGCGCCGGTTTGATGACGTGATTATAGTAGACGAAATCATAATTGTTCGTCTTGTCCAGCGCCCGCTGGATGCGCCCGCCCAGCTCGGGAAGAACCATGATCTTCAGATATTCATTCTCCAGGAATACGGCGGTATACGCCTTGTCGCGTTTTGAGTCGCTGATGCTCTCCACGGTGGGGTAGGGGTACACCTTCCCGGAGCTGCCCTGATAGACCCGCTTGTCCAGAAAAATGGGGTTTTTCTCCGCCGGGCCGATCTCATAGGTGGGGATCGTCACCTTCTCCGCCCAAACCTTTGCCGGTTCCATAAGCGCACCTCCGCAGCATTGAATTTGGCTCCACAGTATACATTATACACCCGGCAAAGAAATAAATCATTAACCTCAGTTGCGAAATAATTCATATTTTTTGCTGTTGTATGAGACGTGAAAGCAGTGTATGATAGATAAAACGATTCAGGGAGATGTTGTCATGAGGTCTGTAGAGGAATTTGTCGCGCCGGGATCCGATTACTACATTCACACGCCAAGCCGCCAGGCGGAGTCAATGCTTCTATTCCCCTTGCAGGCCGGTCATTTTATTTACGCCCCGGGGTATACGCTCCGGAGGGAGTCCTTTGACAGCTTTCTTTTGATGTACATTCAAAAAGGCTCTCTGACGCTTACCTTTGAGGGCCGGACCAGACATGTCTCGTCGGGGAGCTTTATTCTCATAGATTGCTGCAAGCTCCACGCTTACGCCGCGCAGGATGGCTGTGAGTGCCTGTGGTGCCATTTTGACGGCGTCACCGCCAGAGGGTTCTACAACGCGGTCGCCTCGCGCCTGGGGCGCGTCTTCACGCTGGCCGGCGAGCTGCCGCCCCTGCGGAAGCTCCAGATGATCTACGACGCCTTCAAAGGCGGCGGCCCGGTGCGGGAGCCCTCCATGCACAAGTATCTGACGGATATCATGACCTCGTTTCTTCTGGCCCCCCCATGCCGCCGGGGACACGGATCACGCGCTGATCGCGGAGGAGATCACCGCCTATATTGCGGAGCATTTTTCCGAGGATATCCGGGTGGAGGATCTGGCCGCCCGCGCCAGTATGAGTCTCTACCATTTCATCCGGGTCTTCAAACGCGAAACAGGCTTCACGCCTCATGAATACCTCCTCAATGTGCGCATGGCTACCGCGAAATACTTGTTGAAAAACTCCCGGCTGACCGTAAAGGCCATCTGTTATGCCGTGGGGTATTCCTCTGAAAGCGTCTTCTGCGGCGCCTTCAAGCGCGCCGCCGGCGTGACCCCGGCTCAATACCGGTCCGGGGTTTTCGCTCCCGGGAATCTCCACAACATATTTGGACATATAAAAACCTCCGTGTTTCCTGCGTCTGTACACACAGTATAATACGGAGGTTTTTATAAAGAAATGAGCCGCATTCCAGCCTCTTTATAAGGCTGAAACGCAGCTTATCACTTGGAGCTGGTGGACGGATTCGAACCCCCGGCCTGCTGATTACAAACCGTAGCAGATTACTTTTTTGCTTGATAAACAGCCATTTTTGACACTTTCCGCTACGTTTCAGTTACTCTCCGGAGCTCTTACCTCCACTGTTTCCGCGTACTCCGAACGCGGTTATGGTCGGTAATGTGGTCAGCGTCCCTTCCGTAGCCGGAAGGGGCGCAAAATTTACGGGGCCTTAACTAAAAGAGAACAACATTCGATGATATTGACTAAACGATATTCCTTACGAGACGCTCAAACGCTTCCCGCAGCTCATATCGCGCTATCTTCAGGGCATATTCAAGGTCTTGTTCTTTGTCAATGTATGCGTCAAATGATTTTATAGCCTCGCACAGTTGCTCGTCATCCCGGTATTCATCAGGCAGGTCATCTGCTGCGTTGTCTACCAGTGGGTAAAATCGGATGGCGTCCGCGGCGGTCTTTTCGCCGTAACGCTCGATAAGACGCTGATCCTTGGAAGCGCTGAAAGTATCTGATCTTTCGCGGGCGTCCGCGGCATCGACAAGGCGGTCAAGGAACTCGGATAATAATGGGGATTCAAAGAAACGGCTTAAATATTGCTGCCGCTTTGCCAGATCCCTGGTCAGTCCGTCGTGGGTCGCTGCCCTGAAAGCTTCTACAGCAGAATCTGTCAAGCCAAGGTATTCGCAAATTGCTGTGTTCAGCTTTGTCCGATCTTTGTAGGACTCTTCTCCGAGAAAATAGCCGAGCTCACAGTTGAATATATCGGCCATTTTTAATAATAAATCTGTTGGCGGAAGAAGCTTGCCCTTTTCATAGTTTGAGATTTGTTTTCCACTTATTCCGAGTTCCACTCCGAGCTCCTCTTGCGTCATGTCTAATCTTTTGCGCTCGGAAAGAATGATTCTACCGATATTTTCAATGTTATATTTCATTGCACTCAACTCCTTACCTATTTAGTAGAATGAGTTTGCGTAATTGTATTTACATTTCAGTATACGAGGAGTATAATATAAAAAAGCCAATATGTCAAGGAGGATACATACATGAAAAACGCGCTCAGCATCGTACACGGCGGTAATACCGCCTGCCAGCAAATTGTTAATGGAAGCGACATGGTTTCAATTGTCAAAAAAGCCTTTGTGTCCGGAGTGGAGGTGGCAATCGCTTTCCGCGTTCCCAAGGGTAGGACCAAAGCCGAGGCACTTCCCTGTTTGCGTGATTTGATGAGCATCGGGCTTAATCAAAAAACAGCCTCGCTCCTCTGCGGCATATCACAGCCATACGCTTCTAAGTTGCTCCGAGGGAAAATGATCAGAGCGCGGCGTTGACCGTGACACGGAGGCCGTGATATGTTTGGTATTCAACAAAAGGCACAGCAAGAGCAAGCCAAAGAAACACACGCTAAATTGGAAGCCGCCGTCAAAGGATTGGAGCCGGGATCGCCGGAACGGGAGGCGGCATTAAAAAAGGTTCTTGATGATATGGTGGCTGCCGCGGGGAAAAATACGGAATTGTGCCCTGCCTGGGATTTCTCTGCGGAAAAAGAGAGGACGGTATTTACAAGGGATGACACTGTTATTCTGCGGCCCGTAATCAAGTCCGACGCCGATTTTTATGTGTCGGTCAAGGTCCAGTATTCCCTGATGTACCGAGGCATAGTTCGCTTGAAGCAGAACTTGAACGAGGGCCTGCTGCTGACCGATTTATGTCAGCCGGAAACCTTTTTCTGCGTGATTCTCGATGCGGACAGCGGCACTTCCGTCGGCTATATTGGGCTCAAAGATACACGGATCGAGCCGTGGGAGATCGGCATTGAGCTCGATGGCCAGTACACGCAAAAGGGCTACGGGTCCAGAAGTATCCGCCTTTTTTTGAATGAGGTCCACAGGATCACCGGGAACCCGGAGTACCAGGCACGGGTAGATACGGCTAACATCCCATCACAAAAATGCTTTGAAAAGCTGGGTGCGAGACTTGCAGGACTGTGTGACGGCCCTTTTCTGAAGATGCCAGATGAGAAGAAGCGCTTTGAGAACCGGCATGTCGATCTCATTGACGACAACATGAGAAAACTTGCCCAGCGTCTGGAAGTTGAGCCAAGGAAACTGCTTAGCCATGTGCTTGACTATCGGTTGACTTGTCCACTATAAATAATATTTTTTAAGGAGGAACCAAATATGGCAAAGTACAAGATTATTTTTAACGGCGAGGAACAGGACGAGGTGTTTAACACCTATGATGCCGCGAGCAATGCCGCGAATAACATGGTTGCTGAATATCATGAGGGCGGCGAGATTTTGGAACTGAGCAATCCCAGAGATTATTCCTACGACCCCACTGTTGAACCGGAGTACGAAATAGTCGAGGAATAACCGCTCTTCATTCAGCTCAGATGGACTAGATCCAATGACTATTTTAGTTAGACTAACGCACTGGTGCCGTTGCTGCGGCAGATAAGCTCTTTCAAGGGCAATCCCTGTGGCAACG
Organism: uncultured Oscillospiraceae bacterium; assembly: GCA_947631845.1. GTDB lineage: Bacteria > Bacillota > Clostridia > Oscillospirales > Oscillospiraceae > RUG626. Next base: position 6,565 of record CANRMY010000084.1, read on the forward strand.
GCACCATGTTTTACCAGAGGCTATTTTCATTTTATCAGCAAGTTGATATTGTAACAGTTATGCAGTTATAGAATATAGCCGCAAAAATGTCAGAAATATTGTTAGGATTCTTCGTGCCAAATCGGCCAGTATCCGTACTTCCTCAAATCCACATCATGGAAAAACTATGTCGCCTTAACTAAAAGAGAGAATCGGCGGCCTCCATGTAGCGCAGGACGCTTTTCGCGGTGGCGAGGCTGACCTTGCCGCAGGCGTTATTTTTGAGCCAGGCGTTGACGTTGGCGTTGTCAAGCCGCAGGTCCTTGCAGACGCGGTAGGTGGAGACGGATTTTTCCGCTTGCAGCCGGAGGACCTTCTGGCAGATCAGCGCCTTCATCCTGTCGGCCCTGAGATGCGCGTCCCGGACGCTCTCATAGCTGCGCCAGACCTTGAGATATTCTTCGGGAAGCTCTGGGCTCTGCTCCCTCAACGCCGCGAGCAGCCTGTCAACATCGAATTTCCGGGACAGCTTTGCGTACTCTTCCAAGAGCGCCGTTCCACGGACCTCCCGGAGCAGCATATCCGTTCTGCCCGTGACCGCCGCGTAGAGATACAGCGGCGCCCGAAGCCGCACATTCATCACGGCCTCCCGCGCCAGAATCCTGATCGAGCACCGCTCCGCCTCCGCGAGAGACATCACGTATTCAGATAAAAAGCCCTTAAACGTCAGTTCCCGCAAGGCCGGAACCTCCTCTCACCCAAAGCATCTCAACGACATACAGTGATTATTGCTCTACTCTTTGTGATCAATTACCCACTGAAGTAGACCTTCATAACCCATGCTCCCGTCGGCAACGGAAAGTCCTACGTGAATCAGATCCTCGTCAGTGCAATGAATTTTGATGCCATTCATTTCAAGAAAAGAAAGCATCACATAGATGCCAATCCGCTTGTTCCCATCTACAAAAGCGTGGTTGGAGATCAAGGTATAACCGAGACGGGCACCCTTTTCCTCTTTGCTGGGGTAGAACTCCTTATTGCCGAACCCGGCGAACGCGCCCTCTAAAGCGGAGTCCAACAGGTTCTCGTCCCGGACACCGACACTTCCGCCGGTGGCCTCGGCCAAGAGCTTATGAAGGAGCAGGACCTTTTCCTTTGAAAACTTGATCATTTCGCCAGCTCCTCAAAGGCCGCATGGTGCTCGCGCAGTATGCGGGCGGCCACAAACTCCAGCTTCTCATCCTCTGTCATGTCGATCTGCGGCTCGGTGTCCAGGTCAATGACAAGCAGCTTTGGCCGATTGTTTTTGAAAACAACAACGCGTCCCTTTTTCTCGGCTAATTTAGCGACTTTTGAAAAATTCTGATTGGCCTCCGTCGCGGTGACAATGGCGCTGGTGTCGATAGTCATATGATCGCCTCCGCCTATAGTATAACACATATTAGGTAAAAATCAACCTATTTATTTGAACGTCGCCGAAAAACATGTGTAATCCAATTGGTCAAGGTGCGTAAGCGGTGACGGCAAATTTATAGATTAAGCTATTTTGTCCAAGTGACTATGTAAGCAACAATATGTAACCACCCAATTGGCAACCTGATAATAGGGTGGTTTAGTAGAAAAGCAGAACGAAAGTAAGCGTCAACCCACCCCGCATCTTTTCTTCACCCAAACACTGTGAAACAATGTACAGGGGGAACCAGCGGCTC
>CANRMY010000085.1 GCA_947631845.1 uncultured Oscillospiraceae bacterium
TCGGGCTCGTCACCCTTCTTCTTTTTCTTCGACTTCTTCTCTTCGCTGTTGGGGTAGACCTTCTTGATGTCTTTCAGAGTCAAGCTTGCCATGGTGTATTACCTCCCATATGTTGATTTCCTCTTTACTGAATGTACACTTTATGTAAAACCCAGAGTTTTACATTTGCGTTTACATTTAGTGATTGTATTGTAATATTTGATTTACGAAATGTCAACAAATTTTTCATCAGAATATCGAAAATGTAAACATCAACAAAAGAAAGACGAATTTTTTGTGCAAAACGAACAACGGAAAAAGTAGAAATTTACAAAATGCACATCTTGATTTTTCCGTTTGTCTATGCTATGATAAAAACGGATAAATTATTATTGTAACAGGGGGGGCAGCGCTATGGCGGTACAACGCGTCACTATGCAGGATATAGCCGATTCGTGCGGCTTGTCCAGAAATACTGTGTCGAAGATATTCAACAACAGGGGGGCTGTCCCTGAGGCGACAAAACGGATGGTTCTGGAAAAGGCGCGGGAGTTGGGGTACCGTCAGCTGCCTGACGAGGAGGCAAAGGAGGAGGCGCGCACCCAGAACATCGCGCTTCTTGCCAGACATTTGCCCGCGGACTACCACTTTGGTACATTATTTGCGCCGGCGTTTGCCGCTCAATTGAGCCGCGCCGGGTATACCCTGACGATGTACGAGCTGACGGAGGAGGATCTTGCCCAAAACCGTCTCCCGGAAAGTATTTCTCTGGAGCAGACGGCGGGCATCGTGGGGATAGAGCTTTTCAGCAGGACCTACCTTGAAATGATCTGCGGGTTGAGTATGCCCGCCATCTTCGCGGACGCCTACGCGGGGGCCAACGCCACCGTTCACCACTATGACCTGATCTCCATGGAGAACGTGGCCAGCGCCATGGCGCTGACCAACGCCGTCATCGACTCCGGCGGCTGGCGGCTGGGCTTTGTGGGGGACAGCAGCCACTGCAACAGCTTCCATGAGCGCTGGATCGGCTTCAACCTGGCCCTGGAAAGAGCCGGCCTCACCCTGGACCGGGATCTGTGCATCCTGGAAAAGGACGGCCCCCGGTACAGCGATCCCGCCTGGCTGGCGGAGACGCTGACGAAGATGCCGGTCCTGCCCGACGGGCTGGTGTGCGCCAACGACTATATCGCCCTCCATGTGATGACCGCCCTGAAGCAGATGAACGTGGACATTCCGGGCCGCGTCATGGTGTCAGGCTTTGACGGCACCCCCCAGTCGGCGGTGGTGGAGCCGGCCCTGACCACCGCGCAGATCCCCGCTACCGAAATCGGAAAGCTGGCGGCGGATATCCTGCTGGATCGCATCGAGAATCCCGACCGCCCCTATTGCACCATCTACGTCAACACCAAGCCCCTCCTGCGCGCCTCCACGACCAGATAATATGAATTGATAAAGGAGAATAGAAACGCCGCCCGGTTTGGGCGGCGTTAAAAATTGCCGGGAAAAGGAGCGTGCGCCTTTTCCCGGCAGAAGCGAATATACATTTAATATACATTTTATATTCTACGCGCGAACGGAGAGAGATTCCAGAAGGGCGCGGATGGCGGGCGCGGCGTCCTGGGGGATGAACTTTCGCTGACAGGCCGCCATTTCCGCCCGTGCCGCGCCGTCCAGAAGCTGTTCCAGGGCGGCGGGAAGCTCCTTCTTGGGCTCCGTGACCGGGAGGCACATGCCGTGGGCGGCGAAAAACTCCATGTTTCTTGTCTCACAGCCGGGGATGGGGGTCACGTGGATCAGGGCGGAGCCCACATTGGCCGCCTCCGTGGAGGACAGGCCGCCGGGCTTGGAGACAAAGACGTCACAGCACCGCATATAGTCGGCCATCCGGGAGGTCTGGGTCAGGATCCGGCACCTGTTGTCGCCGAACTGCTCCCGGAGACGGTCGTACAGGCGGGCGTTGTTGCCGCAGATCACCACAAGACGCCCGTCGAAGCAGTCGAGAGCCGTCTCCACCACCGCCTCCAGACCTCCGGCGCCGATGCTCCCGCCGGCCACTAAGACGACCTTCTCGTTGTCGGGGAGCTCCAGCCCGGCCCGGAGCGGCAGGCTGTCGCCCCGGGCCATAAATTCCCGCCGGACGGGAATGCCCAGGGGCGCCAGGCGCTCCCGGGGGATGCCGCGGGAGGCGAATTCGTCCAGAAAAGCCGGGGAGGGGATCACATAGCGGTCGCAGTCCGTCTCCTCGGTAAAGGGGATGCAGGCGTAGTCCGTGGCGATGAACACCACGGGCGGGACGGTCCTGCCGCGGGCCTTCATATTGGTCAGGATCTCCGCCGGAAAGAGGTGGGTGGCGACGATGACGTCGCAGGGGTGCTCGTCCAGGTATTTTTCCATCAGCGGGACCATGGAGCGGTTGGCAAAATAGACCGGCGAGCGGAAGGGCAGACGCCTGTAGGCGTTCCCCAGGGCGTAAACGGCCCCGAAGGCGTGGGGCGCCCGCTGGGCGACGCCGATGTAGGCGTTGTTGATGGTGGAGGAGGTGCGTTTTCCCTTCAGCAGAAAGGGATCCAGGAAGGTGACGTTGTGGCCCGCCGCCGCCAGCTCCTGCTCCACGGCTCTGCCCGCCGTGTTGTGACCGCCGCCGGTGCCGCAGGAGAGGATCAGCGCATCCACAGAAGCTTCACCTCGATCCGTTCTTTCTCCTCGCGGCTCAGGAACATCCGGACGCACACAAGACCGGCCAGCAGCAAAAAGCTGAAGCAGATCCAGCCGCTGACACGGGCCAGGGGCATCACCGCCGTGGTCACCACATACGCGGCGATGGTGCGGTAGTAGTGGGGGCTGATCCTGACCACGACGGACAGGAAGATGAACACGGCCGCGAAGACGGCCAGGGGCTTGACGTAGGGGAAAAGGCCCACCAGCACCCCGAAGGTCACCGCGATCCCCTTGCCGCCGTGGAATTTGTTGAATATAGGCAGGATATGCCCCGCCACCGGGGCGGCCAGGATAAAGGGAAGGATCTGGCGGGACAGCGCCGGCTCCGTGTGGAGGGCCAGATACACGGGCAGGGCGCCCTTGAGCAGTTCAAAAATCAGCGTCAGCGTGCCGCACCAGAAGCCCCCGTAAACGTAGGCGTTGGAAACGCCGGGATTCTTGTCGGCGCTTTCGGCGTAGCGCTCCTTCACCCCAAAAAGAGCGCCGAAAAGATTGGCGTACAGGACACTGCCCGACAGATAGGACAGCGCCAGAAGGATGATGATGTTTCGCATGGCTTGCTCCCTTTCTTTCTGTGCGCGGGTTCGTTAAATCAGTATAGCACAAAACCGCCGGCTTTTCAATACGCTATATAATAAATCGCGGGCCGCCGCCTTCTTTAGACGCCGTACGGGCCGGACACCCGGCCGGCCCGTCATATTTCCGAAAATCCGTCGCACAACGCCGTACGGGCCGCCGCCTTCTTTAGACGCCGTACGGGCCGGACACCCGGCCGGCCCGTCCATCGACTTCCCGTCCGTACGGGCCGGACACCCGGCCGGCCCTCCGACTTCCCGTCCGTACGGGCCGGACACCCGGCCGGCCCGTCCATCGATTTCCCGTCCGTACGGGCCGGACACCCGGCCGGCCCTCCGACTTCCCGTCCGTACGGGCCGGACACCCGGCCGGCCCGTCCATCGACTTCCCGTCCGTACGGGCCGGACACCCGGCCGGCCCGTCCATCGACTTCCCGTCCCCCTTACCTCATCAGCGTTTTTTTGACCTGGGTGTATTTCTTCTCCGGCACGGGGATATCCGTACCGTCGGACATGGTCAGGAAAAACCGCCTGACCCCCCGCACCCGGTTGGGGTTCACCAAAAACCCCTCGTGTACCCGCAGGAACAGGGCGGGGTATTCCGCCTCGAACCGGGACAGCGTCCCGTAGGCCGTGACCGTCTCCTCCGCCATATGGATCAGGATCTGCGCGCGGCGCTTGACCGCCTCGATATACACGATCCCGTCCGCCGCGATCCGCCGTGTGCTTTTGTCCTCCGCCCGGACGGTGACGAAGCTCCGCGCCGCCGGGGAGACCCCCGTCTGGGGCACGCTCTCGTAGTGTACCGGGTAGATGTTGTCCCGGATGTCGTACTGCCAGGCGTTGCTGATGTGGATCATGACGATCTCCGTCCTGCTGGCGCCGCCGGACCGCCGTTCCCGCCAGGTCATCTGCACCCGCTGGTCGTGGACGTCCGAGTGGCCGCTGGGGTAGTGGGTGGTGATGTCGTAGTGCAGCAGCACCTCCTTGACCTGCGGGGCAGGGGAGACGCACAGCGCGCTCAGATCCCCCATGGTGAAGGTCAGCGCGTGCCGCTCCTCCGCGAAGGCCCGCTCCAACGCCGCCCGGCCCCGGATCTGCTGCCGCTGGGCCGGCCCCAGCCACAGCACGTCCTCGCCCATAGCCTCCAAAAACGGCCCCAGATTGTTCTTGTAGTACTCCGTCACAATGTGGATGGAGAGCGCCGTTATATCCTCCGACTTCATGCCGTCACCCCGCTTGTCCGTATTCGCGCTTCCATTATACCCCTCCGCCTTATCAAAAACAAGTGAAATTCGGCAAAAAACAGGTCGAATGAAGCGCGGCTCTTGAAAAACGAAAAAATCGCGGTAAAATTTTAGCGTATAAAAAGCCTGCGCGCCCTCCCATATGGTTTTTGGCGGCCCTTTGGGCAGGGCAACATAAATTTTTCCTTAAGCGGCCTATTTTTTTACATATATCTTTTGATTTCTTCTTGCAATTGGATTGCTTATGTGCTAATATAACACTGGAATGATGTATTCCCGTCGCGGAGGGACAAGCTCCGCGATGGGAAATATAGATCAGCATTTTCTGGAAGGAGAATGATGGCTTATGAAACAGATGAAAGCACGTGCGGTGGGGCGCAGACTGATGGCGTTTGCGCTGTGCCTGTGCATGATCATGTCTTTGGTCAGCGGCATGGGGCTTTTCAGGGCCGTGGCCAGGGCCGCCGGACCCAAGGCTTCCTCCGGCGGTACCAGCGGCGTCACCCGCCAGGCCGACCCCAGCACCATGGATACATATAAACAGATGCTGGACTTCTCGAAGAATACCCGGTACGCCGGACGTCTCTGGTCCGACAAGACCGTGTTCGCCCTGGGCTACGAAGACAAAGGCGACAGAAAAACGCAGTGGAACGCTACAGAGGGCAAGTTGACCCTGACCTCGGAGCTGGACGGCGTGAGCGGCAGCGTCGAGCTCACCGAGGACTTCCTCCACGTCTTCTCCGCCCTGGGCTCCAGCCTGGAGATCACCGGTGTGCCCCCTGTCCGCACGGTCATCGTGTTCGATAACTCCGGGTCGATGTATGACATAGACCCAACGAAAGGCCAGAAGTGGGAGGATAACCGTATCTCCAAGACGGTGGCTGCCATCAACGCCGCCATCGATGTGCTGATGCTGTCCAGCGAGTACAACGAGGTGTCGGTGGTGCTGTTCGGCGACGGCACGAACGGGGAGGCTGAGGCACCGGAAGTAGATGGTACCCACAGGTACCATGGCAACAGCACCGCCGTGACCATCCTGCCCATGAAGCACTATACGCCCGGCGGTGTAGCGGCCGATGAGTATAAAACTAAAGGAATCATAGACCCCGCACATAATACGCAGTACTTAAAGGCCGGCTGGAGCAAAGGCGTGGAGGGAGGTCCAGACGGCGCTGTACTAAATCAGGTCGTAAGTAATGAGGGCGAAGGCGGCTGGGTGTTCGTCGACAACGAGATCTGCAAGTTGAATGAATCCAACAAGGCTGGAAGCGACAACCCCGGGCACAAGTGGTATACGGAGAGCGACTGGAAGGGCTGGAACAACTGCGGGAACAGCAAATACACCGCCTACGCCAACGGCACCACCAACATCCAGGCCGGTATGTATCAGGGGATGCAAGAGCTGCTGCGGGCCAACACGACCGAGCAGGTGGGCAACAAGACCTATCAGTGCGTCCCCTCCCTGGTGATACTGACCGACGGCGCCGTCACCGACTCGCTGAACAACTGGCTGACGCCGGACAAGACGGACAACGGCATCCTTAACAAAGCCATGGGATTTGTCTGCGACTTCAGCTACAAGGGCGTCTCTTTCGTTCAACACAACGATCCCAGTGGGGGCTTCAGTGATTGGAATAACACAGCATGGAATCAGTTCCTCGCGGTGAAGGCGGCGGGGGAAGGAGGGACAGACCCGAAAGGCTCTTCGTCTGGCGAGGCCCAAGAAGCAATAGATGGGAAATTATATTACGAGTCCGTCGCCAGCGCTGACGCGAGCGATGGAAAGATCCACTATGAGACAGATACGTGGACGCCGGTGTCCGACTATGACAATAAAGAAACAACCGCAAGGACTGTGACCAAGCCTACAGGTACCAGCCAGACGGCCATGGAAGCGCTAGCAAATCAGTACCGGGATAACGAGGCCTACATGATTTTTAACTACCTGCTGACCACGGCCTATTACAAGCAGGCGGTAAAGAGCGCCTATAACGTCAGCAGCGCAGACGACTGGAGCATCTACACCATCACGGTGGATATGCCCGACCCCACGGCCGCGGGCTTCCATGCGGGCTTTGATGCTAACGACGCCACAAAGGCGGCCATAACCAGCAACCCCGTCATGATGGACCCGGGAAACTACTTCAATGAGACATGGCTGGAGGACAAGGGATATTTAAAAAAGGAAGCAGAAGGAAACACCGACAATACCTATTACGACGATTATACCGTCGGCGATATGACCGTAGAAGGCATCCAGAAGGCGATCAAGGCATGGAATGACTGGAAGGCAGGGAAGCCCGCAGACCAACTCGGCCTTACTACCTTCCGCTCCATTCAGAGCGGCTGGAACTTTTATGACAATGAAGTCAAGGGCAAAATCAAGGTATACGAGGACGGTAGCCCGGCAGATCAGACCGTAGATGGTACCTACAATGATACCAAGTTTAAGAGTAATTTCCCGGCCCCTAATCACAACAGCTTTTGGCGCGTATATGCTGAGCAAAAGATCGGTACAGCGACCGGCGAGGGCGATTTCTACATCCCCACAAAGGCTGAGGCCACAGAGGCGGCAGCGGCGGCGGGCTTCCAGCTGGGCGACCTGAATCATGACTACGCGACCCTGGCGTACTACGCCAAGGTCAGCGGCGACACCGGCAGCGCCCTGGCCAATGTCTTCGTGGAGATCATCGACTCCATCACGGAGCCCCTGTTCACCCCCGTGGGCGGGACCAACGACCTGGGCGTGGACGACGCCGTCACCTACACGGACCCGGTGGGCAAGTACATGGACGTGAAGGACGTCAAGGGCCTGACCCTGTTCGGGACGTACTACGGCATCACCAGGACCGCCGTGTACGACTACCAGTGGAACCACCAGTATATGGTGAACCGAGAGGGACAGGAGACGACCGACCCCCTTACGCCGGGCTGGTATTTGGGCGATCCCGTTGAGAAAACTGGGGACGTAACGGACGGCAACGCCAACGTGAAGTATTCCCCGGACCTCAGCGGCACTGGCTGTACCTCTGCTGCGGATGCCTGGGAAAATGGCTGGGTCTACCGCATCAGCTACTCCGCCGCTTCGCAGTTCGTGCCCACGCTGAAGGACATCAATGACACAACGGAGGACGCAAGCGATACCGTTGCCAAGATGCGGAACACCACATACACCTTCTACCGGATCGATGGTGTTAACGGCGGCGATACATTGAATAGCGCCGCGCGCAATGCGCTGCACATGAACCCTGCTTACGGCGAAACGATCCCGGCGGGTACGCCGCCGTACAACGCGGAAACGCAGGATCATCTGAACACCCCCGGCGTGTACGCTCTGTCCGACCTGCGCATCTGGGTGGAGGACAGCGGCGATTACAACGACGACACCACCGGCGACACTCTGACCGACACCAACTACGACGAGGCCCTGTGGGTGAACATCCCGGTGAACATGCTGCCTCTGCGCACTGTGTCCGTCAATCTGGGCGACACAGCCGAGGGTTCCGACGATACGTGGTCGTACACCACCAACATCCCCAAGGAGGGCGATACGATTACGGCGGGTTCCGCCGAGTCGGCC
>CANRMY010000086.1 GCA_947631845.1 uncultured Oscillospiraceae bacterium
GGCATGGCGGACGGAACGCGGATACAGGAACGGGATATAGAGAATGTTTCCTCCACCCGGCGCAATCCTATTCTGGCTGATATTTTTGGGCGGCTGGGATATATGGAGCGTCAGGGCAGCGGCTTTAAGAAAATAACGGACGCCTATCATGCCGCTCACAACTTCCGTGCGGAGTTGGAGCCGGTTTTCTATTCGGATGTTACCTCATTTCAGGTCACATTATATAACCTGAACTATGGGGTAAAGACAGGCTCAGAAACGTCTGCGGCTGAAAATGTTGCGATTGAGTCTGATCATGTTGCGATTGAAGTTGCGATTGAGAGACTGACCGCAAGCTCAAACACGATTCGGAAAGCGCAAGCTGTCTTTGCAAAAGTGGGAACCGACGGAATATTTGGCCGTTCCGATATTGCGGTGATTACAAATGATTCCGTAACCGCTGCCGGAAATCTGATTACCAAGCTGAAGAAAGCAGGGCTGATTGAAGCGGTCGGCGGATACGGCAAGGGAAAATACACTTTCAAGAATCCTGACAGATAAAACAACTGCCCGCTATCAGCGCAAAGCCGATAACGGGCAGTTTGTCAGGCATATACAAGTTCAGTCAAAACGATTTCCTCCGCACGGTTGCGGATGCTGTTCATCCGGCGCACCCACTCCATTTGATCGACAGCTTTGAGTGCCTCCGTCACATTCTCCTGCTTTGCCATAGCCGGGATAATGCGGGCCAGCCGCTCGTTGCAGGACTGGTCGATTTCCGACAAATGCTCCCACAAGGTTCCGTTCAGTACAAGGCTGGTATAAAGTGGCCTGTGATGTTCTTTCAGATAATTTAGGTGCATACGTCCATACTTTCCGATGGGACGACTGTCTGTGTCCGGCAGTATGAGATTTGGGAGAAGGTAATCCCCCTCGACCCGGTATGTACCGCCCATTTGTTCAAATAGCGATTCCATTGATGGCTCCTTTCCATGATGATTTTGTTTGCAGTTTGAGGTCTGCGCCTGTCTGCTCCTCATGCGATAAAGGACGGCAGTCTTGATGCGGCGAGCTCGATGGGCGAAAGGCGGTTCCGGGAGGCGTTCATCTTGGGGGCGAGGCTGATGATGGAGATACTAAAGGATGGGCGGTCACCAGCAACATCATAACAATAGGATTACAAAACGTCCAGATATTTTGTCAAAAGTCCTCCCATTTTCTGATTATCTATGGTATAATGGAGAAAACCGTTGCCGGGAGTAGATTATGACCGATTTGGAGTATTTAAAACAATTTCGTGAGATTAAAGAAATTGCGGATATAATCGGCGACATTGAAAAACTTGAATCCCTGATGGAGCAAAACGAGTGGGACTCCGTAAGCCAATTGCTTTATGTAATTTCTGTAAAACGCCCTGCTGAAAAGGTAGTATACAATTCCGTAAATCCGCTGCCGTCACTTTCAATTCAGCAATCCGCCTCAAGCTGTCGTCAATTTCTGATCGCTCTCGGAAAAGCAAAGATCACCGCAGAAGGTTTAAAATATATGGGAGGAAGCCAAAATGTCCACTAACATTTCCAAACAGCGGCGGGATGAGCTTGTGGGGAAGATCAGGGAAATTCGGAGGTTCATCTCCGCCGCGCCGCAGGATGAGAATACGGGAAATTTGCTGGCTTACCTCTCTGAGCTCGAAAAGGACGTGAACGGGAAGAAGTACGGCCTTGTTTTTGAGGAGCACCGGGAAGAGATCGACGAGGTGCTGGACACTCACACGCCTGTCCTCACGGAGGACACCGGCCTCTACTTAGACAACGGTGGGCAGATGAATTTTCTTATCGAAGGGGACAATCTGGCAGCGCTGAAGCTGCTGGAGAAAACGCACCGAGGCAGGATCGATCTCATTTACATCGATCCACCATACAACCGAGGAAAAACCGACTTTGTTTATGATGACAATTTTGTGGTAAACGAGGATACTTTTAAACATAGTAAGTGGGTCTCGTTTATGAGAGCTCGTTTGGAAATAGCAAGGCACCTTTTATCAGAAGATGGATTGGTTTTCATATCTATTGATGATAATGAGCTTGCGGCTCTTAGATTGCTTTGCGATGAAATATTTGGAGCGGACTTATTTATCAACATTTTTGTTTGGCAACGCAATTCAAGTGAAAAAACAGAAAAAGGCAAATTCACTGTAAACACAGAGTATGTCTTATTGTACGCTAAGAGCTTAGAGTATACACTTAATTCCGCATATAAGCCTCTGTCCGAGGCTTCTCAAAAACTGTTTAAATTTGATGACAATGACGGCAGAGGCAAATATCAGACCGTGAGCTTGCAAAAGCCTCGTGACCCAGGTCCTGAAACGACCTATAATTATGTGGACAATACAGGTAAAGTGTGGAAATGCCCATCAAAAGGTTGGCGAATGAAATACGAAAAAATTAAAGCTTTAGAAAATGACGGCCGATTGGTTTTATGCGGAAAAAGTTTGCGTGTTAAGGATTATTGGAACGAAAGAGAGAATGCAGGTAAAAGGATTGATACCTTGTGGAATGATTTGCCGCAAAACACTGCGGGGAGCAATGAATTAGATACAATCATGGGTCGAACAAACGCTTTTGATAATCCAAAGCCAACCGATTTAATAAAACGATGCCTTGAAATCGGAAGTAAGAGCGCATGTGTTCTCGATTTCTTCGCCGGAAGCGGCACGACCGGCCATGCGGTTTTAAAGCTAAACTCCGAGGACGGGGGCAATCGCCGCTTCATTCTCTGCACCAACAATGAAAATAACATCTGCCGTGACGTCACCTATGAGCGAATCAAGCGTGTCATCGCCAACGAAGACTACGCCGCCTCCCTCAAGTATTTCAAAATCGAATATGTCCCCATCACTGAGAGAATGTACTATGAGTACGCCGACGAGCTCTTGGGGCATATTCGGGAACTGGTGGAGCTGGAAAACGGCGTCAACTTCACGGGAAACGACAAAATCGCCATCGTCCTTACAGACGATGAACTCGCGGATTTCGTAGAACATATTGACAGCACTCCGAACTGCCACAAGCTGTACATGGGCCACGACCTTCTCCCCGACGAGGATCAGCAGGCCGCAATTTTGGAGAGAGGTATCGAAATAAGCATCATCCCGGATTACTATTACAGGGACTTGCAGGAAAGGTAAAAAACGATGAATGAATTTTTCCAAACATTATTGATCTCGTGCATACCCGCAGTTATTACGGGGGTTGTCTCATATTTGGTTGCGCGGAAAAACGCATCGACGCAAATCAAACTCCTTGAAGCACAAAATAAGCATGATATTGACCGATTAATGGAACAGCATAAGGTAGATATTGACTCATTGAATCAGCAACACCAACTGGAATTAGAAAAGTTGGAACTTGAACATAAACAAAAGCTTGAAATAGTGGAGCTTGAAAGCAAGAATGCAATGAGTCAAAATTTGCTAAATAATGTTTTGGGAGAGGCAATGAAAATGCCTGAAGTCAAAGCAGAATTTGCAAAAGGGATAAGAAACACATCCAACAAAAGAGGCGGAAAGAGATAATGATACTCAAAGAATTTCAGCTCAACGCTGTAAAAGCTCTGTTTGAGGCGATGGACAAGCCGGTGCGGGATATTATTCTGAAAAGTCCCACCGGGAGCGGCAAGACCATCATTCTCACCTACTTCATGCATCAGTACATACAAAGCTGTGCCAAAACTGTCTTTATTTGGCTTACTCCCGGCAAAGGTGATTTGGAGGAGCAGAGCAAGGCCAAGATGGACAAGTATATCCACGCCGCCCAAACAAAGCTCCTGGCCGATGTGATGACCGGGGGTTTTGAGGAGAATGACAGCGTTTTCATCAACTGGGAGAAGCTCACAAAAAAGGGCAACAACGCTCTGAAGGACAGCGAGAGGACAAACTTCATCGAGTACGTGGATCATGCTCTCCGGGACGGCCTTCATTTTGTGGTGATCGTGGACGAGAGCCATCAGAACAACACGGTCAAGGCGGATGAGATCATTCAGCTCTTTCACACGGACAAGATCATCCGTTGCTCCGCCACGCCCAAGAGTGTAAGCGGCGCTGAAGTAATCGAGATTTCTGAGGAGGATGTCATCGCCTCCGGCCTCATCAAGAAGATACTCATCATCAACGAGGACTTCCCGCAGCGGGTGGAGACGGACGACCAGACCGCTTATCTCCTTGAACGGGCCTATGCCAAGCAGCGGGCGCTCCGGGTGGCGTTTCTCGCCACGGGGAAGGACATTAACCCGTTGATCGTGGTGCAGATACCGAATAAGTCTGAGGTTTTGCAGGATCAGGTGGAGCGGTGGTTTGAAGCTCAGGGCGTCACCTGCGAAAACAGGCAGCTGGCTATTTGGCTTTCCAAGGAGCATGAAAATTTGGAGGGTATCGATAAACTCGACGCTCCGTCTGTCGCTGTCATCATAAAGCAGGCCGTCGCCACCGGCTGGGACTGCCCCAGGGCACAGATTCTCGTTAAGCTCCGGGACAATATGGACGAAACCTTTGAAATACAGACCATCGGGCGTATCCGCCGTATGCCTGAGGGTACGCACTACGGAAGCGACCTCTTGGATAGCTGCTATCTCTATACCTTTGACGAGAAGTTCACCGCCGGAGTGCGGATGAGCCTTGGGTATGGAGCACTCAACTCAACTACACTCTTTCTGAAAAGCGAGTACCGCGACATTACCCTCACCAGCGAACAACGAACCTATGTGACTCAAACCCGCAGCCCCAAGGCGGCGCTTCTTGCCGTTACCGAGTATTTTGAGCGGGAATTTGGCGTTGGCGGCGATTTGAGTAAAAATGAAATTGCCTTGCGAAAAGCCGGATTTGACTTTTCCGAGGACGTGGTACGCCACACCATATCCGGCGAGACGGTGACGTTGGAGTTTGCGGCCCACGATATGAATACTATCGATGTAACCGAGACATTGAATACCCATAAACACGGGCGTGAGTACCACCGAAGGATCGGCCAAATCGGGCTTGAAATCGGCATGGAATACTCCTATATGAACACCATCATCCGCAAGCTGTTCGACAGGAATTTCAAGTATAGCAAAAAAATACTGAACCTGGAGCCTCGGCTGGTCTATTCATTTGTTCTGAACAACGCAGACCGTCTTCGCCGAATCATTCGTGATGCTATGGCTGTGGAGATGGCTCAAACGGAGATCGACTTTAAGAACGTGTCAAAGACGGCTTTCCATATTCCCCGCGCCTGCCAGTTCACCTACGACAGCAAGGCCAAGACGCAGGTGGAGATGAGCAAGAACGTCTACCAGGGCTATCTGTCCTCTGCGGAGCCGCGCTCCTCTGCTGAACGGAAGTTTGAAAAGTTCTGCGAGACCGCTGACGGCGTGGAGTGGGTCTACAAAAACGGCGACAAGGGCTGCGAGTATCTGTCCATCGTATACTCCGACAACTCCGGCAAGCTGAAAAACTTCTTCCCCGATTACATCGTCGGCGTGCGTGGGGAGATTTGGATTATTGAAACCAAAGGCGGCTTTGACAGGTCGGGCAACAGTCAGGATATTGACATCTTTACGCCCAAAAAGTTTGAGGTACTTAAGGATTACCTCGCACGCTACGGCCTTAAAGGCGGTATAGTGCGGTATGATAACAAGAGCGAGGAACTCTTTATCTGCCGGGATCATTACGTTGATGACATAAGCGATAATGTTTGGGAGCTGTTAAGTGGTGTTCTTGGGTGAGTATAGGGCTAAACGCAAAGTACGGCCTAGCAAATGAGGAGATTGCGTTTGTTGAAGCGACAATCAAGCCGATGGAGTAATAGATCCATCAGGCTTTTACCATTGAATGAAAAAGGAGTGAGATTATGTATCCAGTTAGGCCTACGGTAGGCATTGAGCCGACCAATCCATACGAAAAAGCAAAGCAAGATTTGATTACGGCGTATAATTCCTTTGCTGCGCTTACACCGCCTCAAAAAGAAATGCTCGTAAAGGAAATGTTTGGGGCCGCCAATGTTAATGCTGTAATGCAGATAATGCAACATATGGCTTATAGAAGGTAACCTGACGGGTTATCACCCCCAAACATTGTTCCTTATCTACAGAAAAGAAGGTGTATTTATGGTTGAAAATACAAAATGCCCTATTTGTGATTCTGAGTGTGAAGCTCAACGTGATTATGATAGATCTATGGTATTTTATGCTTGCCCAGTATGCGGAAGGTATCAATTGGGGCATTCATTTTATCTAAGCTCACAGAAAACAATAAATCATAATCATCTTGCTTCATATCTTTGCCATCACAGATTCGATTGTAAGAATATGTTTGAGTACCGCTATCATACTACTTTAGACAAAGAAACTTGCGACAAATATAGAGAAGAATTTGATAATGGCAATAACAGTCATGGTCGTCCCGTACATATAGATCAGGACATCATCGAGAATTGGTATCCTAAAACATTTACCGAGCGAGTGGATTATATTCTTCTATATCTAAATGCGCATATCAAACACATTGAAAGAACGATTTGAACAGCGCCTATTTCGCATTTTCGCGCAGGCCGGGTATTCGCCCATCCGCATTTTGACGGTCACACCGGAGGAAATGGTGGAGATTCCGGGGATCACCGTCCCCAACATCCGCGCCGTGCTGTGCGTCCAGAACAAGATACTGGCCGAAAAGAACACGGTCAAAAAGGGCCAGTTGATCCGGGAACTTCTAAAGGAGGCGGAGCAGAATGGGGATTAGAATCAACCAGGGCTATATCATTGTTTCCAGCGTTCACATTGGAGAATCGGAAATTGACCTTCCCCGGTATATGGGCAGGATGGGAAAGCCTTTGTGGAGGAACTGAACCGGCAAGGCGGGGTGACAAAAGCGCAGGCGGCAGCAATGAGCGCCGGCTCCATGTTCGGCTGGGCCTGCCTCGCCGCTGACCCTAAAAGCTACGATGAAAACGGCCAGCTTCTAAAGCCGAAGCACAGAGAGCAAGGTGACGCGCGATGAAATACCGAGTATCTCTGTATGGCCATGTAACCGTGGACGCAGGCAACCCCCAGGAGGCCAAAATCATGGCTGACGAGGCATACAAGGACGGCAACGGGAAAGCAATTCGCAAGAACGTGCTCGGCAGGACCCAGGCGGAGGTCAAGGAGAAGCTGAAGAAGGCCATTGGGGAGTGTGCGGAAATCAACGTGGAGAAGGCTGAGGAGTACACGGTGGGAGCATGGGTACAGACGTGGTACGAAACCTACTCGAAGCCGAACATCCGGGAGAGCACGCAGAGGTCTTATGAAGACTATATCGAGCACCATGTCGTGCCCCGCATCGGCAGCATCAAGCTTACGAAGCTGACAGGGCGGGACATACAGAAGATGTACAACGACGTCAAGGCCAAAGGACAAATCAGGAAAAAGGCGGACGGGGACGCAAGTATGAGTGCCAGCTACGTTCGCGGCCTCCACATGATGCTGCACAACTGCCTTGATCGGGCGGTGAAGGAGAGGCTGATTCTGCGGAATCCAACCGAGGACTGCATTGTGCCGAAGCTGGAGAAGAAGGAAATGCACATCCTGCATCCGGAGGACATCAGCGCTTACCTCAAAGAGGCGGACCGGCGGGGCGTATTGGCGATGTTCTTCCTCGAATTGACCACAGGACTACGCAAAGGTGAACTGGTCGCCCTTCTCTGGTCTGACCTCGACGAGAAGTCCATGACCCTGAACGTCTGCAAACAGGCCGTAGGAGTCAAGGGCGGAGGGGTGAAGGTGACAAGGCCGAAAACGGAGACTTCCATCCGCAAAATCTCACTGTCGCAGGAAACCATCGACGTCCTCAAGGCCGAGCATGCCAAGCACCCGGAGCTTGAAATCATGTTCCCCTCGCCTAATGCTCATGTACGGTAAGGAAGCAAGCAACCGAAAACAAGAGATAGACCGCCAGCACTACACTATTCCGAACC
>CANRMY010000087.1 GCA_947631845.1 uncultured Oscillospiraceae bacterium
ATCCATCTGGAGGAAGCCATAGAGGACTATATGAACTGCCTCTGACCAGGCAACGAAACACCCAACCGAACCCAAGGATCGGCTGGGTGTTTTGCGGTGGTGCGGTGTATGAGTTGACGATTACTTTTTAGTTATGGCAGAGTAGAATTTGGACGATTTATACGAGAAATATAGAACTCAAGCTCCTACATAGATAGCTTCACAATGGCATTCGGCAAATCTTGTTAAAAGCGGACCGAATTCTATTTAATTCCAAATGAAGGGGTATTACTAATTTCACCTCTAAGAAAGAATCAATCTTTGGTTTAATATTTTACATAGAAACCATATTAGGCAAGTTTAAAATACACCTTTTTCTTTGCTTTCCGTATGCAAAGTCTTTTGCCTTGCTGTAGGTCTATACTGATAGTTTCATTCTTGAGCACAATTTCTTGATCTGTCCCACTCAATTTTGGCAGTTCCAATGCTTCAAGTGTGCGGTTAAGTTCAGATGCCTCAATGATCCAACACCAGTCTTTCCGATTGCTCTTATCAGGAATCGGCACGCTCCGGAAAGACAAATACTGTTCAGTCTCATTATTACCAAGCACAATAGGAAGGGACGTATCTTCTTGCCGAATCAGATTGATCGTTTGGAATGGTTGTCTTCCTCGATATTCCAGATACAATTTGAATAGATAAAAAACATAGTCGTGAGCAAGCCGACAGACTCGTTTCAAATCAAAAACTGCAATATCGGATTCTTTATCAAACTCCTTAAACGAAAGTAGCCGTGGTGAATATTCATCAGCAATCACCGTTTCGAAGGTCTCTTCATCCTGATTTCTCAATTTTTTGACTGCAGAAAAAAATTGTTGTAATTTGATATAATAGTCAGCCATATAGTCTGGCAATAGGCTTACCTTTTCGGCGTACAAAGGCGACAAAAAGGCAATCTATGTTATTATAATATAATTTGAAAGGAGTTTTACCCCCGCCTTCGCGTTTTTGCTCGGTGGGGGTAATTTTTTGACATTTGCCTTGCGGCAGGGGTCTATGCTTACCGAATCAGTTTACATCGTGCCCGTCGTAACCGCTGTAGGCCTCGCTCCAGGCCCGCTCCAGCGCCGCCCAATCCCGCACCGGCAGAGGCGCCAGCCAGCGCTCATAGATCTTGTGGCCTACAATAAGGCCGTCCATGTCGCAGGTGTGGGAGTTGGTGGCCTCCTGCACGTCGGCGTAGTACCACGCGTCGGTGTCCATGTTGTCCGGCCACAGGATCATCTGTTCCTCCGGCAGCAGCCCGACCCTGTGGGGCTTCCGGTTCAGAAGCCGGTTGTAGACGGTCATCGCCTCGGCCCGGGTCAGGCTCCGGTTGGGATAGAAGTGGTCGGTGGCCCCGTCGCCGATGAAAAGCCCCAAATTCTCTGCCGCCGCCACATACCGGGCATACCAGGCGGTAGGTTCTATGTCGTCAAACTTGGTGTGGAAGTCGCCGGTGTTCACGTCGTAGTCGTAGAGCCGCGCCATCATGGTGGCCATTTCGGCCCTCGTGATGGGGTCATCCGGGTGGAACAGGCCATCGCCCTTGCCCTCCACGATGCCCAGGTTCTCCAGGGTGGAGATAGCGTTGTTGTACCAGTCCGTGATCACCACATCGGGGAAGGTGTTGGTCTTCGACCAGTACGCCTCCCGAACCTCCTCCTTCAGCAGCCGGAAGATAATGGTGGCGATCTCCGCGCGGGTGATCTCCCCGTCGGGGTCCACGGTCCCGTCGGGCTTTCCAATGATGTAGGCGTAGTGATCCCGGTCATCGATCTCCACGTCCGGCTTCCCCGGGCCTACGGGTCCGGGAAGCGGGTCGTTGGGCTTGTAGTTGGTGAATCCCGCTTCAATAATGCCGTTCTCCGGGATGTGGCCTGTCTGACCAACAGCGGTGGTGGTATAGCCTTCGCGGTCTGCCTCCTGCTCCGTCACGGTATACGCGGTTCCCGCCGGAAGACCGGTCAGAGTCACGCTCTCGCCGTGCTTCAGCGCAACGTCAGCCTCGCCGTCTGTAAAGGTCACACCGCCGTAGACGCCGCTCACGGATTTGTCGTCCAGCGCCACGTGGAAGTTCCATTCCTTCGTCCTGTCTCCCGCCGAACCGGTGACAGTCTTGGTAATTTTCAGATCGCCAAGCGGAATCTGCCTGTCATTGACGAAAGCCGCCACGACGGTGCCTCCCTCGGCGATCGTCCCGTTCCAGCCTGCGGCAAAGACGGTGTATCCCTCGGCTCCACCCTCGCCAACCGTGTAGGCGGTACCTGCGGGCAGCTCAAAGGTGATACTCCCGCCGTCTTTCAGGGTAAACGTACCCACGCCGTTTTCAAAGGTCACGCCGCTGTATTCGCCGCTGATCGACGTGTCGCTCAACGTGACGGTGAAGGTAAACTCTCTGTCACGCTCTCCCCGACTGCCGGTGACCGTCTTGGCGACGGTCAGGAAGCCGTGACCGTCCGCGGGATCGCCGTTCTTCGTGTTGGTGAACACCGCGGCGGCGGT
This sequence comes from uncultured Oscillospiraceae bacterium, assembly GCA_947631845.1. Lineage (GTDB taxonomy): Bacteria > Bacillota > Clostridia > Oscillospirales > Oscillospiraceae > RUG626. Next base: position 2,524 of record CANRMY010000087.1, read on the forward strand.
CCGGTTCTCCGGGATCTCGCCGGTCCCGCCCACATAGGATGTGGTGTAACCGTTCGCGTAGGTCACATTCTCCGTAACGGTGTAACGAAGGCCCGCGGGCAGGCCGGGGAAGGTCTTGCGCTCGCCATGCTGCAGGGTAAACTCGGCCTTTCCGCCGGTGAAGGTCACGCCGTCATAGACGCCGCTGACCTGATTGGCCCCATCGCCCTCGAGCGTCACGGCAAAGTGCCACTCTCTGTCGGTTTCTCCTGCCGCTCCGGTGACCGTCTTGGTCACCGTCAGGCCGCCGGTGTCCTTGCCCACGGGGGGCGGAGGCACCGTTCCCTTGGTGTTGACAAAGGCCGCCGTCACGGAGCCGCTGGCGGGGATGCGCCCGGACGCGCCTGTGGAAGTGGTAGTATAGCCCTCCGCCTTCGTTTCGGTCGCGGCGCAGGTCACTCCCGCCGGCAGGCCGGTGGCTGTGATTGCCTCGTCGTGGCCCAGATAGAACTCGGCCGCGCCTGCATGGAAGGTCATACCGCCCCGCTCACCGCTGACCGTCGTGTCACTCAGCGTCACAGTGAAGTGGAAGGACCCGCTGGTGTCCTCGCCCTCCACCCGCTTGGTCACGGTCAGGCCGCCGGTGATGGGCGCCTCGGTATAGGTGTTTTCAAAGGTGATATCGCCGGTCTCTTCGCCGTTGACCGTACACGCGGCCGTGAGCTTGCCTGCGCTGCCGGCTGTCACCGTCACCGTCACTGTATATTTTGTACTGTCATAGGCGACGCCCGGCGCGGCTCCGTGAACCTCCTCCACGGTCAGCTCATATTTGCCCGCCTCCAGGAAGCGCAGAGCCACCGCCGCGCCCTCCTTTGTCAGGGGGACCGTCACCGCGTGGCCCTCGGCCAGGGCCGTGCCGTTGCAGGTCACCTGCCCGTTCGCCTTGGTCAGCGTCACCTCGGCCTCAAAGAAGCCATTGGCCCAAGCCTTGTCGCGGTTGTCTGTGGTGTCCTTGTAGGTCTTTTTCAGGGTCAGCCCGACCTCATCGTAGGCGTAGTTCGTGAAGGGCACGATGGTGTCGCTGTTGTCCGGGTCATGGGACAGACTGCCGCCGCCGGCCGTGTGGACGAAGGTGGTCACCACCATGTTTCCGTCCGGCACGCCGTCGTCGCCGGTCTCCGCCATAGCGATGACCGTGAGCACGATGGAGGGCTCCGGGCAATAGGTATCGCCGTCCACCGTCTCCGTGATGGTAAAGTTGTACGTCCCCGGCTCCTTCACCCGGACATTGCCCAATTCCTTGGTGAGGACGCCGTCATCGGCGGAGCCGCCGCCAAGGGACACTGTGACTGTGTAAGCGCCCGTGGCCGAATCGGCCTTGTCCCACGCCACCGGGATTTCAAGTGCGGATAGCTTTGCCTTCATAGCCTCGTCCGGCGTGATGGTAAAGGTAAACTCGTCAGTCGACAGCCAATCCCGGCCCTCCAGAATCTTTTTGAGCGCCAGCGTGAACTCACCCGGTTTCTGGCTGTAGGTGTTCACAAACTCGGTGGTGGTGGAATAGTGCCAACCGCCGTCAGAATCCGTTCCGGCAGAACCGCTCGCCGGGTCAAACGCAAGCTTCAGCTTTCCGGTCAAGGGGTCGTCGGTCACCGTCACCTTAATGTCGATGGAGCCGGCCTCAAAGTGAAGCCCGGCGTGAGGGATCTTCTCCGTGATGGTAATGGTATACGTCCCCGGCTTGGTGAAGGTGACGTTCCCGAACCTGACGCCCGTTTCGGCGCTGGCCTGATCTGTGATGGAAATTTCACGATCCCCCAGCGTCACGCCAGTGGAATCGCTGTTTTTCAGCGTCAGATCGAACGTGAAGCCGTCGTGAGCCGCCCAGTCCCGGCCCTTCAGGACCTTGGTGACAGAGGGCGTCCAGGCGGCGGGCGAAGATCGTTTTCACGTGATATACCGCAATTACAAGGTGGGGACGGTAGACGCGATTACCAAATCCCTGGTAGACCGAACCATCCGCAGACTGTAACCCATGTCCCTTCCCAATGTGTTACCTATGTTGCTCTTGACAGGCGGCCCGCCCTACGCGACGACCGAAGTCGCCGGGTTGTGGATCACGAGGATGTCGTCGATTTTTACGTTGAGCAGTGATGCCAGGACGATGAGATTGTCTACCGTCGGCAATGTAGCCCCGTTCTGCCACTTGTAGATGGCCTGGGGCGTGCTGAAGCCGAAGACGGCCTGCAGGTCCCGGACGGTGAGGCCCGCCGCTTTGCGGAGCTTCACGATATTGGCCCCGGTGAGGGTGAGATCGATGGTCGGAATGGTCATGCTGAGCACCTCCTTCTTTCATTTTTCCACGAAAAAACCGCCTGTCCCACGGGACAAGCGGTCATGAAAGAAGTCGGCGTGAAAGCTACGCCAATTTCATCGTCTGCTTATCCCCGTTTGGGCGCGCGAAATCATAGCTATATTCATCGCTGAACATAGGCTGGCGCTCGTACTGATAAACAAGCATGACGACGATCATGGCGTTGGTTCCTTTCGTAAGTTTCGGCTTTTTGGCCTCACGAGGGCAGTATAGCACAAAGCTTTCGGTTTGTCATTAAACCTGTGGGGTAATTTTGAAAAAAATGTGTCTCCGGCGACGCTCCCGGTCAGGGCGGTCACGTGCTGTAAGCTCGCCGGCCGTGTGGGAATATTCCCCCCCTCCCGGCGGTTCACTGTTGAACGGCTATGCTTCTCTTTTCATACCACCTGTACACCGCCACCGACAGTGCCACGGTGAGGATATCCGCGCAAAGCTGGCTCCAGACGATGCCCTGCATCCCGATCAGGCGGTTGAGGATAAAGAGCATGGGGATATTGAACACCAGCCACCTGGTCACGCCCAAAAAGAGCGCGTACCGCCCCTTGCCGAAGCCGTTGAACAGGTAGACGTGGAAGAAGCTCAGGAACATCAACGGCGTGGCCAGCACCCTGGCCCGCAAAAAGCCCGTGCCCAGCCGCACCACCTCCGGCGAGTCCTTGATGAAGAAGCTCATGATCTGTCCGGCGAACAGCTCGTAGAGCGCGATGCTGACGGCGGCGCACACCAGCCCCAGGGCCATGCTGTACCGCTTCGTCTCCCGCATCCGCTTATGATTCCCGGCGGAATAGTTGTAGGCCACAATGGGCATCATCCCCTGGCAGATACCCACGCCCACATTCAGCGGCAGGCGCTCCGCCTTCAGCACGATCCCCACCGCCGTCAGGGCGTTGCCGGAGTAGGCGCTCATCAGCTTGTCGATGACCACATAATCCAGGTCAAAGAGCAGGGTGGAGATGGCCGAGGGCAGGCCCACGGTGAAGATGCCCGCGATATTGGCCCTCTGGGGGAGCTTTCGCGGCGAGCACAGCCGCAAGACCGGCTGGTCACGCATCAGCAGGATCGTCACGATGAAATATCCGCAGGCGAGGCAGTTGGAAAGGCACGTGGCCAGGCCCGCGCCCACGATCTCTTGCCCTTCGGGCAGGAGCACAAACATAAAAAGCGGATCCAGGGCGATGTTGATAAGGCCGCCCATGGTGATGCCGAAGCCGGCCTTTTTCGACTCCCCCACGCTTCTAAGAAGCGCCGCCAGGGTGTTGGAGAGCACCGTCGGCACCCCGCCCAAGGTGATGACGAAAAAGGCGTAAGCCGAGGCGTACTGAAAATTCTCCTCATCCGCCCCCAGCGCCCGCATCAGCGGCCCGTTGAAAAAGAGCACCCCCAGGGAGAACAGCGCCGCCACCAGCACGCTTATGTAGACGCTCAGGCTGAAAACACGCCGCGCCTCCTCCGGCTCCTTCCGTCCCAAAAGCCGCGACACCAGCGCACCGCCGCCGATGCCGGCCAGGCCCGAGATGGAGAGCGAAATATTGAACACCGGCAGGATCAGCGACGCGCCGCCCACCATGGCGGCGTTGCCCGTCCTCCCGATAAAAAACGTGTCCGCGATGTTGTAGATCAGCACGATCAGCTGACTGATCACCGTGGGCACCGCCATGGTGCGCACAGCCTGAGGCACCGGCATTGTCTCAAAAAGCGCCGTGTTTTTCCGGTCCGCCGTATCCATTTCCCTACCCCCATTTCGTCTCTTTCTCCGGCGCGTCCCTGCCGCCGTTCACGGGATCCTCTTCACATAGACCCGGGAGAGCTCCCCGTCCATGTCCCTCAGCTGCGTTTTGTACTCACAGCCGTATTTTTCGTATAAGCCGGTGTGATTGGTGGAGATGTATACCTCCGTCACACCCTCCCGCTTGGCCAGCCGCTCGATCTCCTGAAAAAGCATACCCGCATAGCGGTGTCCCCGGTATTGCGGGAACGTATAGACAAACCCCATCCACGGCGTCAGCTCCGTGGGCTGGATGTCGTCCCAGCGGGCGTAGGTGCAAAAGGAGATCAGCGCCTCCCCCTCCGTCAGCAGAAGCACCCGGGAGCCCTCTCCCACAGCCTCGAAAAACGTCCCCTGGCTGAGAAGCTCATGCAAAAACGCCCCCGCGCCCCAGTCGCACTTCCCGATCTCCTCCAGCCAGTGCTCCCGCCGATCACTTTCAAAATAGTCGATTACCTTCATAAACCTAAGTCTCTCAAACTTCCCCTGTCCCCCGCCGCGTGGAGGATCTGTGTTTTTGTTGATTTTAATACTTCATACAACATCAGCAGTGAGGCGCTTTTTGTTTGTTCTTTTCGATAAACAGGGATTTCACAGCGCCTTCTTTGGACAGCTTTTCACACACTCCAGACAGAGGATACACTCCGTTCCATTTTCCCTCTTTTTGGAATTGTCCGTTATATCGACATCCATAGGACATACCCGTTTGCACTTTCCACAGGAGATACACTTACTTTTGTCGCACGTTATCCGCAGCAAGGAAAAATAACTCATAGGTTTCAAAAATACCGTGACAGGACAGACGTATTTGCAAAAAGCGCGGTTATCCTGAAAATAAAATGCAAGCGCAATGCCAACGGCGTAGTAGAGCAGATTTCCGATGATAAACAACCAGAACATAATCCGTTCCATATGGCCTGTATGTGCCAGAAATAGAGCCGACACAAAAACAAGTGACAGCACAAATGTGATATAACATATCCAACCCAGCCTTTTTCTGGGCTGTTTTGGCTGCTTATAGGGCAAAAAATCCAGCACCATCGCAGTCCAGCAGGCATAACCGCACCAGCCCCGCCCAAATAGCAGCGGGCCAAATATTTTCGCCACGGCGTAATGTATCGTCGCCGCCTCAAAAACCCCCGTGAAAAGGTAGTACCAAAACCCCTCTATCTGCATATTCTCACGGCAGATCAGGCCGAGATAAACCAGCATATAGCATCCGACCAACAGTTGCGTCACCCGACGGGCGTACTTATATTCCCGTAT
>CANRMY010000088.1 GCA_947631845.1 uncultured Oscillospiraceae bacterium
CAAGGACATCGACGTTCCCGCCGGGGACATCGGCACCGGCGCGCGGGAGATCGGCTATATGTTCGGCCAGTACAAGAAGCTCACCGGCGAGTGGTCCGGCATCCTCACCGGCAAGGGCATCCCCTACGGCGGCTCCCTGGCCCGCACCGAGGCCACCGGCTACGGCCTGTGCTACTTCACCGACGAGATGCTCCGGGCCAACGGCAAGTCCTTTGAGGGCCAGACCGTGGTGATCTCCGGCTCCGGCAACGTGGCCATCTACGCCCTGCAGAAGGCCACCCAGCTCGGCGCCAAGGTGGTGGCCATGTCCGACTCCAACGGCTACATCTACGACCCCAACGGCGTGGACTTCGCCGCCGTCAAGCAGCTCAAGGAGGTGGAGCGCAAGCGCATCAAGGAGTACGTCGCCGCCCACCCCGGCTCCGAGTACCACGAGGGCTGCAGCGGCATCTGGACCATCCCCTGCGACATCGCCCTGCCCTGCGCCACCCAGAACGAGATCGACAAGGCCTCCGCCGAGACGCTGGCCAAGAACGGCTGCTGCTGCGTGTCCGAGGGCGCCAATATGCCCTCCACCCCCGAGGCCATCGAGGTCTACTTCGCAAACTCGATGCTCTACGGCCCCGCCAAGGCCGCCAACGCCGGCGGCGTGGCCACCTCCGGCCTTGAGATGTGCCAGAACAGCGCCCGTCTCAGCTGGACCTTCGAGGAGGTGGACGGCAAGCTTCACGACATCATGAAGAACATCTTCGCCGCCTGCGACTCCGCCGCCAAGGAATACGGTATGCCCGGCAACTACATGGCCGGCGCCAACATCGCGGGCTTCCTCAAGGTCGCCGAGGCCATGAAGGCCCAGGGCTGCGTGTAATAATTCTTATATTTGAGGGGGGCATGTCCCCCCTCTTTTTTATTTACGCAAAAACCGCGTCATTCCGGGAAAGCAACCGAAAATTGACAGACTGTAAAGTGGGTGCGGTTGCTTCCTTTCGGAAGACGGTATATAATGACACGAAAGGGGATAAAGCGATGTTATCGGAAAAGCTGATCGCGCTCCGAAGGGAGAAAGGTCTTTCCCAGGTCGAGCTGGCCGAGGAGTTGAACGTCTCGCGCCAGGCCGTCTCAAGATGGGAGACGGGCGAGGCCGCGCCGAGCCTGGAGAATCTAAGGTGCTTAAGAGACCTGTACAACGTGTCTCTTGATTATCTGGTGTGCGACGGGGAGAGGCCGGAGCAGCCCGCTCCGCCGCCGGAGACAGAGCCGGAACCCGTGGCTGAGGAGACCGCCGCCGCGCCCGCCCGCTCGCCCGGCGTACTCCTTTCCCTCGCCCTTTCCTCCGCCGCGCTTGCCATCGCCGTTCTGACGGCCCTTCTTCTCCTGTTCCGTCTGTCCACGCCGTCACAGGAGCCCCCCGATCCGCTCAAGAGCATCGACGGAACCAGCATGGTGATTGGCGAGGACGGAACGCCTATCGTGGGTGAAGAAGTCAACATTGATAAAACCATGTTTATCATAACTGAAGATATTGAATAGGAGAATGAAAAAATGAAAATCAAAAAAGCCGTTCTTATTTTAATAGCTGTGATTGTGGTATGCGTTGCATTTGTTGCGTTTTTATCAATTGATCGAGCCGGCGGAGAGATTGGTTTTGATGCCATCATCCTGTCTATTGAGGACGATATCATTACAGCTGAAGTGACAGGCGATGAAGCTTCTTTCTTTTCTGCTAAACTTCCAAAAAGAATTGTTTTCAATGCGAATGATTCTGGAGAAACCAATCTCTCAGTTGGTGATATCATACATGGAAGCTACTTAAAAGGCACAATTGATGGGGAAAATGTGAGGGTTGTGAGCATTGTAATCAATACTAATATCTAATTAAAATAAGCCATTCGCGCCGGTCTTTTTTCGTCCTCGCACGAGCCGCTTTGCCTCGCCCTCCAAGTATTCGGGCTCAGGCGCTGGCTCGGCTCGTCCTTCCCCCATCGGGCAGCGGCCCGATGGGGGCCCCGGATGCTTCGTCAGCCGCCTTGGAAATACCAAAGGGTATTCCCTGCGGCGTCTTCCTTGCTTGACACGAAAAATCCCCGCCGCTCTGTGTCTCCTTTTAAATAGATATTAGTATAAGTCTGGGTCATAAGTAATTTAGGGGCTGTGAAAAAACACGCCAATTCAGGCGCGGGTTTTCACAGCCCCTGTTTTCTCTTTCCCCTCTTGAATAATTTGCACGAACAAAATGGCCGGATTGCAAATCCACTATGTATAACTCTCCAAAAAGACGAAATTTGCAATTTTTACGGTTGACATCCGGCATTTGCGGTCATATAATAGCGCGTGTAAGGGCGATGGTGCTTTTCCGGAAGGAAGCCATTGCCCTTTTCGTGAATGTATGATATAATCCCAACACCGTATCTCACTATATAAAGCCGAAAGGAGCTTTCCCATGAGTAAGTACACCAAGGAAGACATCATCCGTTTAGTGGAAGAGCAGGACGTGGAGTTCATCCGCATGCAGTTTACGGACATCTTCGGCCAGCTCAAGAACGTGGCCATCACCAGGAGCCAGATCCAGAAGGCGGTCAACAACCAGATCATGATCGACGGAAGCTCCATCGAGGGCTTCACCCGCATCCACGAGTCCGACCAGTACCTGTACCCCGATCTGGACAGCTTCACCGTCCTGCCCTGGCGGCCCCAGTACGGCAAGGTGGCGCGGCTCATCTGTGACGTCTACAACCCCGACGGCACCCCCTTCGTGGGCGACCCCCGCGGTGTTCTGAAAAAGGCCCTGAAGCGGGCCGCCGACATGGGCTACAGCTTCAACGTGGGCCCCGAGTGCGAGTTCTTCCTCTTTGAGACCGACGACGAGGGCCGTCCCACCACCAAGACGGGCGACGAGGCCGGTTACTTCGATCTCGGCCCTCTCGATCACGGCGAGGGCACCCGGCGCGAGATCTGCCTCAACCTGGAGGCCATGGGCTTTGAGATCGAGGCCAGCCACCACGAAGTGGCCGCCGGTCAGCACGAGATCGACTTCAAATACGACGAGGCCCTCAGCGCCGCCGACAAGATCATGACCTTCAAGCTGGCGGTGAAGACCGTGGCTCAGAAGAACGGCCTCCACGCCACCTTCATGCCCAAGCCGGTCTTCGGCATCAACGGCTCCGGTATGCACACCAACATGTCCCTCTTCAAGGACGGCAAGAACGTGTTCTACGATCCCAACGACGCGCGCGGCCTGTCCAAGGAGGCCTACAGCTTCATCGCGGGCCTGCTGGCCCATGTGCGCGGCATGGCCGCCATCACCAACCCCCTGGTCAACTCCTACAAGCGCCTGGTGCCCGGCTACGAGGCCCCCTGCTATCTGGCCTGGTCCGCCTCCAACCGCTCCGCCCTCATCCGCATCCCCGCCGCCCGCGGTCAGTCCACCCGTGTGGAGCTCAGGTGCCCCGACCCCTCCTGCAACCCCTATCTGGAGCTGGCCTGCTGCCTGGCCGCAGGTCTCGACGGCATCGAGAAGGGCATGGTCCCGCCCGCGGAGATCACCGAGAACATCTTCGCCATGGACCGCAAGACCCGCCACGCCCACGGCATCCACTCCCTGCCCGGCAACCTGAGCGAGGCCATCGACGAGATGGAGAAGGATGAGCTTATCTGCCAGACTCTGGGCGAGCACGTGGTCGAGCAGTACATCCAGGGCAAGCGCAAGGAGTGGGACGCCTACCGCACCTACGTCTCCGACTGGGAGATCGGCAAGTACATCGTCACCTATTAATACTAATATCTAATTAAAACAAGACATTCTCGGCGGTCTTTTTACGTCCTCGCGCGAGCCGCTTTGCCTCGCCCTCCAAGTATTCGGGCTCAGGCGCTGGCTCGGCTCGTCCTTCCCCCATCGGGCAGCGGCCCGATGGGGGCCCCGGATGCTTTGTCAGCCGCCTTGGAAATACCAAAGGGTATTCCCTGCGGCGTCTTCCTCGCCTGACACGAAAAATCCTCGCCGCTCGGTGTCTCCTTTTAAATAGATATTAGTATAAAACCGGCTTGAAGGGCCGGAACGGCCTTTCAAGGCCAAAGGGGTTTTTCGCAGGGCATGATCCCGCGAAAAACAGTTGATTCTTGATTTTGGGGCGGGCTTGACGCCCGCCCTGATTTCGTCGGGGGTGAAATCCCATGATCCGCACAGTCGTCGCCTTTGAGAAGGACGAATCCCGCGACAAGATCGCGGATATGCTGGAGAGATCCGGCGTGACGGTGCGCTTCCGGTGCCGGTCGGGCGCGGAGGTGCTGAGAGCCGTCAAAACCATGGGCTCCGGGGTGGTCATCTGCGGCCACAAGCTGGCGGATATGCCGGCGGAGCATCTGGCCCACGATCTGCGCGGTCAGGCCAAATTTCTTGTCCTGGCCAAGCAGTCCCAACTGGAGCTTCTCAGCGACCCGGATATCTTCAAGCTCCAGATCCCTATCTCCGCCGCCGAGCTGCGGGGGAGCGTGAACATCCTCATCCAGCTGGACGAGATCGCCTCCCGCGACCAGATCCCCCAGCGCAGCGAGGAGGAGCTGCACGTCATCGCCAAGGCCAAGGAGCTTTTGATGGAGTCCCGGGGCTTTACCGAGGCCCAGGCCCACAAATATCTCCAGAAGCGCAGCATGGAGACAGGCACGAAGCTTGCCGAAACCGCGCGGCAGATTTTGGAGCTTTAATATTTTAATTTGAACAATTCCTACCCCACAACAAGGACGTGATGGGATATGACAGATAACGTAAGACAAAATACTGGCCTTTACGATCCGCGCTTTGAGCACGACGCCTGCGGCATCGGCGCCGTTGTGAATCTGCGGGGCGTGAAGTCCCACAAGACGGTGGACGACGCGCTGAAGATCGTGGAGCGTCTGGAGCACCGGGCCGGAAAGGACGCCACCGGCGAGACGGGCGACGGCGTGGGCATCATGCTCCAGGTGAGCCACAGCTTCTTCAAAAAGGCCGCCGCCAAGATTGGCATTGAGCTTCCCGGCGAGCGGGACTACGGCGTGGGGATGTTCTTCTTCCCCCGGGACATCGTCAGGCGCTCCCAGGCCATGCGGATGCTGGAGATCATCGCCGCCAAGGAGGGGCTGGAGCTTTTGGGCTGGCGCGATGTGCCGGTGGATCCCTCCATTCTGGGCAAGAAGGCCCTGGACTGTATGCCCACCATCGCCCAGTGCTTCATCAAAAGGCCGGACAGCGTGGAGCGGGGCCTGCCCTTCGACCGGCTCCTCTACGTCATCCGCCGTGAGTTTGAGCAGTCCAACGACAACACCTATGTGCTGAGCCTGTCCAGCCGTACCGTGGTCTACAAGGGCATGTTCCTGGTGCATCAGCTCAGGAAATTTTACCCCGACCTCCAAAGCCCGGACTACAAGTCCGCCATCGCCCTGGTGCACTCCCGCTTTTCCACCAACACCAACCCCAGCTGGGAGCGGGCGCACCCCAACCGGCTCATTTTGCACAACGGCGAGATCAACACCATCCGGGGCAACATCGACCGCATGGTGGCCCGGGAGGAGACCATGCACTCGGAGATCCTGGAGCCGTACATGGACCGCATCCTGCCGGTGGTCAACCCCTCCGGCTCGGACTCCGCCATGCTGGACAATACCCTGGAATTTCTGATGATGAGCGGCATGGATCTGCCCATGGCCGTGATGCTCCTTCTGCCCGAGCCCTGGCGTCACACGGACGCCCAGGATACCGAGAAGCAGGATATGTACCACTACTACGCCACCATGATGGAGCCCTGGGACGGCCCGGCGGCGGTGCTGTTCTCTGACGGCGACCGGGTGGGCGCGGTCCTGGACCGCAACGGCCTGCGGCCGGCCCGTTACTACGTCACCGACGACGACACGCTGATCCTCTCCTCCGAGGTGGGCGTCGCCGACATCGACGAGAGCCGTATCCGGGAAAAGGGGCGGCTCCAGCCGGGGCGTATGCTCCTGGCGGACACCCTGGAGAAGCGCATCGTCACCGACGAGGAGTTGAAGGCCCGTTACGCCGCCTCCAAGCCCTACGGCGAGTGGCTGGACGCCAATCTGCTGAAGCTCCGGGATCTGCCCATCCCTAACCGGAAGGTCCCCATCCACACCCAGGATCAGCGGGACCGGCTCTACAAGGCCTTCGGCTACACCTACGAGGACGTGCGGAGCATCATCCTCCCCATGGCACGCACCGGCAGCGAGCAGACGGCCTCCATGGGCACGGATATCCCCCTGGCGGTGCTCAGTGAAAAGCACCAGCCCCTGTTCAACTATTTCAAGCAGCTCTTCGCCCAGGTCACCAATCCCCCCATCGACGCCATCCGGGAGGAGATCGTCACCGACACCACCGTGTACGTGGGCTCCGACGGGAACCTTCTGGAGGATAAGCCGGAGAACTGCCGGGTGCTGGAGATCCACAACCCCATCCTCTCCGGCGTTGACATGCTGAAGATCCGCTCCATGTCCAAACCGGGCTTCAAGGTGGAGACCGTCTCCATCCTCTACTACAAAAATACCCCCCTGGAACGGGCCGTGGAGCGGCTGTACATCGCCTGCGACAGGGCCTGGCGGGGCGGCGCCAACATCATCATCCTCTCCGACCGGGGCGTGGATGAAAACCATGTGGCCATCCCCTCGCTCCTGGCCGTCTCCGCCATGGAGCAGTACCTGATCCGCACGAAAAAGCGCACGGCTGTGTCCGTGATCCTGGAGTCCGGCGAGCCCAGGGACGTCCACCATTTCGCCACCCTCTTGGGCTACGGCGCCCGGGCCGTCTACCCGTATCTGGCCCACGAATGTATCGCCGAGCTCATTGAAAAATCCATGCTGGATAAGGACTTCTACGCCGCCGTGGACGACTACAACGCCGCCGTCCTGCACGGCATCGTGAAGATCGCCTCCAAAATGGGCATCTCCACCATCCAGTCCTACCAGTCGGCCCAGATCTTCGAGGCCGTGGGCATCCGGCAGGACGTCATCGATAAATATTTCACCAACACCGTCTCCCGGGTGGGCGGCATCGGCCTTACGGAGATCGGCGAGGGCGTGGAATACCGCCACTCCCACGCCTTCGACCCCCTGGGGCTGGGGGTGGATCCCACGCTGGATTCCACCGGCGCCCATCAGCTCCGCTCCGGCGAGGACAAAGAGGATCACATGTACAATCCCCTCACCATCCTGACCCTCCAGAGGGCCACCCGCGAGGGCGATTACCAGCTTTTCAAGAAATATTCCGAGCTTGTGGACAATGACGCGGTGCCCCACACCCTGCGGGGCCTTCTGCGCTTCGACTACCCGGAAAAGGGCATCGACATCGACGAGGTGGAGAGCGTGGACGAGATCGTGAAGCGCTTCAAGACCGGCGCCATGTCCTACGGCTCCATCTC
>CANRMY010000089.1 GCA_947631845.1 uncultured Oscillospiraceae bacterium
CGGCGGCCCATCGAATTCCGGCGCATTTCGTTATACGCACCCGTACGGGCCGGACACCGGCCGGCCCGACGCACCCCGAATTCCCCGAAAATCCACCTCCCAACGCCGTACGGGCCGCCGCCCTCGGCGGCCCATGGCACCGCCGAATTCCGCAATATCCGATTAATACGCTTCCGTACGTGCCGCCTCTCCAGGCGGCTCGTTCCTTCAAATTTCCGCGTTCCCGCCCCAAAAAGGTTGCGGCTTTGCCGCTTATTTAAATTGTGGGCCGATGTGGTCATCGGCCCCTACGGGCAAGGTTAGACGATAAATTTCCGGGAATTCGACACGCGGGCCGGCCAGGTGTCCGGCCCGTACAGGGTACGTGCGGGCGCTCCCCGGGGTTCTCCACATAGGGGCCGCGGCCCCTGTGTGGTCGTTTTAAGGGGGAGTCCAGAGGGGGGAAATCGGAATCCCCCCTCTGGTTGTTTTTCTCTTCTTTGTTGCTTTCTTCTCTTTTGTCAACACAAAAGAGAAGAAAGCAAATCTCCGTCCGCCCATAAGGCGGACACCTTATACCCCCCGCCGGGGCCGGATCCCCGGCGCGCTTCGTAATACGCGCCCGTTTACCTCTTCCCTCTGATCCTTGCCAGGATCTTATGAAGGGCGGGAGGGTCGTCTTTCTTTTGCCGGGTCGTCCGCTTGCCCGCCGGAAGCTCCAGGGTGATGCTCCCTTTCCCCGTCTTATAGACCGCTGGCCTGACCGGGGCCTCCTCCGGCCGCGCCTCCGCTTCCGGCTCCGGCGGGACTTGTTCCCGCTCCGCCGGGGCCAGTCTAGGCTCCGCCGTGGACGTCTCCGGCTCCTGGGGCGTCTCAACGGCCGGCTCGCCTTCCGGCTCCGCTTCCCCGCCGCTCAGCTTCCACGCCCCCGCGTAGGCCTCCTCGTAGAAAAGCTCCTGAGAACAAAGCTCCTCCGTCCCCTGCTCCACATAGCCGTAGCTCCCGTCGGGGCCCTGCCGCCGCAGCTTCACGTTGTCGGACAGCTGCACTTCAAACATCCTGACGATATGCGCCCGGATGGCCCCATCCAGAATGGGCGCGGCCACCTCCACCCGCCGCTGGGTGTTGCGGGTCATGAAGTCGGCGGAGGAGATATAGACCCGCCGCTCCTCCCCGGTTCCGATTATGTAAACCCGGGCGTGTTCCAAAAAGCGGCCCACGATGGAGTAGACGCTGATGTTGTCGGTGACGCCGGGGATGCCGGATTCCAGACAGCAGATGCCCCGCACCAGAAGGTCGATCTTCACCCCGGCCCGGCTGGCCTCCACCAGCTTTTCAATGAGACCCTTGTCCGTCAAGCCGTTGAGCTTGAAGCCCAGGTACGCCTCTCTCCCCGCCCTGGCCCTTTCGATCTGGCCGTCGATCATCTCCAGGATCCGGCTCCGCAAACACGCCGGGGCCACCAGCAGATATTTGGTGTCCTCGATGACCTCCCCCATGGAGAGACAGTTGAAGACACGGGCCGCCTCCGCGCCGATCTCCCGGTTGGCGGTCATCAGGGCGTAATCGGTGTAGAGCCGCACGGTGTCCTCGTTGTAGTTGCCCGTGCCGATCTGGGTGATGTACTCGATCTCCCCCTCGTGCCGGCGGGTGATGAGCAGCAGCTTGGAGTGGACCTTCATCCGGTCCAGACCGTAGATCACCCGGCACCCGGCCTGCTCCAGCACCCGGGACCAGCCGATGTTGTTCTCCTCGTCAAACCGCGCCCGGAGCTCCACCAGGACCACCACCTCCTTGCCGTTCTCGGCGGCCTCGCACAGCGCCTCCACGATCTTGCTGTTGTGGGCCACCCGGTAGAGGGTCATCTTGATGGACACCACCTCCGGGTCCTGGCCGGCCTCGTTGAGCAGGTGCTGGAAGGGCCGGATGGACTCGTAGGGGTAGCTCAAAAGCACGTCATGCTCCCGCACCTGGGGCGCGATGGGTTTGTGGGCGTCGATGTTGACGCTGTTCTGGGGCACCCGGCGGGGGTAGAAAAGCTCCGTCTTGTCCCGGAGCACATCCCGCAGGAAGCTCATGAAGCTCAGATCCAGCGGCGTGGACGTGGCGAACAGGTGCTTTTTGGACAGCCCCAGATATTTCCGGAACACGCTCCGCAGCTCGTCGTCCAGCCGCCCGTTGTAGTCCAGCCGCACCGGCTCCCGGCGGGTCCGGGACCGGACCAGCTTCTCCATGGTCTTGCGGTAGTCCTCGGCGGACTTAAAATCCGCCTCGTTCCCCGTCTCGTCCACGTCGATGTCCGCGTTGCGCACCAGGCGGATGAGGACGGAGCCCTCCACCCGGTACCGCTCAAAGACGCGGGGCAGGAAGTGGCGGATCAGATCCTCCATCAGCACGAACCGCAGGCCCTCCCCCGGCAGGGGCACCAGCCGTCTCAGGCCCCCGTCCCCACAGGGCACCACGCCCAGGCTCATCTGGCCCGACTTGCTGATGAGCTTCGCCACGGCGTAGATGGTCTTGTTCTTCAAAAACGGGAAGGGCTGCTTGCGCTGGATGATCTGGGGCGACAGCACCGGCAAAACGTCCGACAGGAAGTATTTCTCCAGATACGCCCTGGCCTTGTCCTGGAGGCTGACAAACCGCACCAGCTCCACGCCGTAGTCGTGGAGGGACACGAACAGATCCCGGAAGCTGGCGTCCCGCCGCTCAAACAGCTCCCCGGTGCGGTCAAGGACGGACTTGATCTGCTGGGCCGAGGTCAGCCCCATCTTGTCGTCCGTCACCCCGTCCTTCAGGGTGTCGATAAGCGTCCCCACCCGCACCATGTAAAATTCATCCAGGTTGGACTGAAAGATGGAGAGGAAGTTCAACCGCTCCCCCAGGGGATTCCTGGCGTCCTCCGCCTCCTCCAGCACCCGCTCGTTGAACTTCAGCCACGAGAGCTCCCGGTTCTCAAAGAACCCGCTCTCCCCGGCGGACCGTTCGTTTTTTTCGTCCATATCCTCAACCCCCGCTCGATGGTTTGATACTAATATCTAATTAAAATAAGACATTCTCGGCGGTCTTTTTCGCGCCATGCTACGTCAGCCGCCTTGGAAATACATACAGTATTCCCTGCGGCGTCTTCCTTGCCTGACACGAAAAATCCTCGCCGCTCTGTGTCTCCTTTTAAATAGATATTAGTATGATATTGATATCGCTCTTTATCATACCACAGGATTCAAATAAATTCCACCCCTTTCGCGCAAAAAATGCGCCCCGGAACCTCCGGGGCGCACCCTTTTTAAAATCCTGATCAAATTTCTTCCGGCGGCATGCGCGCCGGAAAAAATCCCTTTCCCCTTGGCCTTTGAAGTCCGTCGGGGCTTCAAAGCCGGTTTTTTATTCGTTGCCGGGCTGCTTGCCGATGTAGGCCAGGATGCCGCCGTCCACATAGAGGATGTGGCCGTTGACGAAATCGGAGGCCGGGGAGGCCAGGAACACCGCCGGGCCCGCCAGATCCTCCGCCTCGCCCCAGCGCTCCGCGGGGGTCTTGGCGATGATGAACTGGTCGAAGGGGTGACGGCTGCCGTCGGGCTGGAGCTCCCTGAGCGGCGCGGTCTGGGGGGTGGCGATGTAGCCGGGGCCGATGCCGTTGCACTGGATGTTGTACTTGCCGTACTCGGAGGCGATGTTGCGGGTGAGCATCTTGAGGCCGCCCTTGGCCGCCGCGTAGGCGGAGACGGTCTCACGGCCCAGCTCGCTCATCATGGAGCAGATGTTGATGATCTTGCCGCCGCCCTGCTCGATCATGTCGGGGATCACGGCCTTGGCCATGATGAAGGGGCCGTTTAAGTCGATGTCGATGACCTTGCGGAACTGGGCCGCCGTCATGTCCAGCATGGGGATGCGCATGATGATACCGGCGTTGTTCACCAGGATGTTGATGTGGCCCACCTCTTCGGTGACCTTCTTGACAAACTCTCCGACAGCCTCCTCATTGGTGACGTCGCAGACATAGCCGTGGGCCTCGATGCCCGCCTCCTTATAGGCGGCGATCCCCTTGTCCACCAGCTCCTGCTTGATGTCGTTGAACACGATGGTGGCGCCCGCGCCGGCCATGCCCTTCGCGATGGCGAAGCCGATGCCGTAGGAAGCGCCGGTGATCAGGGCGACTTTGCCCTTCAAGCTGAAATCAACCATGTGAAAACTCCTCCCGTTTCGTTAAATTGCGGGGATACCCTCCCGCTTATTGTTTTAATTATAGCATATTTAAACAAAAAGTCAAATAGAAGATACGTTTTTCTACCATAACGATTCGGCTTTTTCCCGCAAAAAACGCGGAGGATGCCGTCTCCGGCGCGGCGCCGGATCCCCGCGCCGTCTCTTTCACCGCAAAGCATCGGGCCATCCGTCCCTCATGCGATTTGGGGACAGCGGCTGGCTGTCCCCATGATGTTCCGAATTTACCGGCGTTTTCACCATCTTCCGAACTGTCCGAACTCGATCCCCCCGTACAGGTCCTCAATGGCGCCGTCCCCACCCTCCGCGCCGAAGCGCGCAAAGTAGATGTTCCGCAGCTCCTCGTACCGCTGCTCATAGAAGCTGGCGGCGGCGGGATTCTCGTCCACCAGCAGATTCGCCGCCAGGCCGTAGTGCATCACCCCCACGGCGTACACGTCCGGGATCCTCAGAAGCGGCTCCTCCATGTCCTCCACCGGCACGATCGCGCCCTTTTCCCCCGCCAGGATGCGGTACTCCGCCACCATCATGTTGACGATCCCCGGCGTGCGCCGGCTGTACTCCGCCGTGTCCGGGTTGTCGGGCTTTCCCTCCCGGTCCAGCTCATCCATCAGGCCCATGGCGGCGTCAAAAATGTCCTTACCTGTCTTCATCTCACAGCCTCCCCATCACCGCGTCCACGGCCCGTTTGGCCATCAAAGCCGCCTGATACCGGGGGATCAGCCCCATGGGGTTCGTCCCGTCCGTGATCCCCAGCTCCACGGCCTCCTTCAGCTCCGCTTGCGCCCAATCGGGCACCGGGAGCGTGGCGGTATATTCGTTGATCCTCCTTACGATCTCCTCGCCTGTCATATTCTCGTCCTCCTTCTTCGTCGTCGCAGAATCCGCTTTACCTCCTCCGTCTCCAAGGGAGCCGGACTCGGGCGCAGGATTCGCTCCTCCTCCCCCAAGCGGACAACAGTCCGCCGGGGACCCCATTATGTCTTTTACGTCCCGCCGGAACCCGTCCATCGAATAGCCGAACGGCCCGAACCAGGGATCCCGGCTGACGCTCCGGTTGGACGCCACGCCCAGCTTGTACCCCTCCCCGTGGCCGATGACCACACCCGGGGCCATGGGATCCAACCCATAGAGCTTGCAGAGATACGCCACAAACGCCACGGCCTCCTTGTACGTCGCCTTGAAGTACTCGACGTCCTCCAGATCGCTCTCGCAGATCTCAAAGCTGATGTGCGTCCCGTTGGCGCTCCCGGCACAGTGCCAAGCCTGCACCTCCCAGGGCAGCGTCTGCACCGTGGCAATGCTCCCATCCGCCAGCTTCCCGATGAACGCGTGGACGCATTTCTCGACCGCGCCCCGGTTCCAGTGGTTCCCGTTGGTGTTCTTCCCCAGCGCGGCGATCAGCCCGGAATAATTCTCCTGCCCCGCCACGGGCTGGACGTACCGCCGCAGGTTGGGATTATTCACCCCGGTGGAATGTACCATCACCCCACGGGGCTTCATCTTTGCCCCGGCCTTGCAGCAGTCGTTCTCAACGAGGAGGCATTTAATCAGCTCCATCGTTATCTCCCCTTTCCTCCGCCGTCTTTTTCAGCTTCTCGATAATTTTCATCAAAAACTCCGGCAGCGGCACCCCCAGCGTGGACAGATTCTCCAGAATGGAAATCAGCTCATTGAGGATCAGCCACACGGTCACCAAGAGGCCGAAGGCGTAGAAATTCCCCATGTCCAGCCCCGCCTTCGCCGCCACCGACTGGATCACCCAGTCCACCACCACGGCCACCGCCACGGCCACCAGGTAGCAGAGCTTCTTGACGATGCCCAGAAGCCCCGTCTTGGAGCTGAGCTCCCTGGCCGCCCAGGCGTCCGCCATGCCGGTGACATAGTCTAAGACCATCACCGCCACCAGCACCGCCACGGGGATCACCAGCTCCCTAAAATACAGCCCCACCGCCGCCCCCGCCGCGGCCGCCAGGCCCTTAAAAATGTTTTCTTTCATATGTTTCTCCTGTTACAATAAATTTACCCCAACTTCGTGGCAGCCGGCCACGGGCGAGGGGCATCTCGTTGCCCAAGCTGTTAGAATGGAGAGGCAATGGTCTGACACGTTTCTCCAAGAGCTTCGCGCTCGTCGGAAAGTCAGTCAGCCATCCCTCCCATTCGCAGCGTTCGATTTGTGCAGGTAGAGTGCCCACACGGTACACTCGCGTCAGCAAACAGATGGAATCGGCAATGGGGAAAGATGGTCCGCCATTGTAAAACTTGTATCGGGAGGATTCCAAATGTACGCTGTGGGAGTCGATGTTTCCAATGGGAAAAGCTCGGTGACTGTACTCAGGTCGAAGCGGGAGGTGATCATGCCTCCGTTTGACGTGACGCACACCACCGAGGGGTTGGCCGCTCTGGTCGAGAAAATGGGTGGACTTCGCGGATACCTTTTGGCATGTGGACTGCGTGGCGAAGCTGAGCCTGAAGGCGTTCACGGAGCGTTACCGCAAGTGGTGCAAGCGACACGGCTATAATTTCAGCGAGGGAAAGGTCGCTGAGATATACGGGAAAGCCAAAACACTGTTCCCGCTGGTCCCAAAGACTGACGTCGCTAAGCTGATGGTCAAGGAGGCCGTGATCCAGCTCAATACTGTCTCCCGCGCTGTCGAGGTCTTTCGCGCCCAGATGAACAGCCTGGCTTCCCAGCTCCCGGAGTATGAGGCGGTCATGGGCATGACCGGCGTCGGACCGTCTGTGGGGCCTCAGCTCATGGCTGAGATCGGGGATCTGCGCCGGTTCGAGCACCAGAAGTCCCTGGTGGCCTTCGCCGGTACGGACCCCGGCAGGAACGATTCAGGCGCCAAAGAGTCCAACTCCGGCAGGTCCAGCAAGCGCGGTTCTCCGTATCTGCGTAAGACCCTGTTCGTCATCATGTCGGTCCT
>CANRMY010000090.1 GCA_947631845.1 uncultured Oscillospiraceae bacterium
CACATGTCGCCGGGAAAAATATTGAATTTGAGTTTTTTGACAGACTGAAACGCCGCCATTTTGGCGGCGTTTTTTCACATGCAAAACCGGTGCTTTCCGATGGTCACCAGCTGCGGCCGGGACCAGATCCACTTGCTGGTGGCGGTGGCGGGGTTGAAGTAGTAGATGGCGCCGCCGGAGGGGTCCCAGCCGTTGAGAGCGTCCCGGGCGGCCCGGTAGGCGCTCTCCGCCACGGGCTTGTCAAACTGGCCGTCGTCCAGGCAGGAGAAGGCGCCCTTTTGATAAATGACGCCGGACATGGTGGAGGGGAAGGAGGGGTGCTCCATGCGGTTTAAAACCACCGCCCCCACCGCCACCTGGCCGCTGTACGGCTCGCCCCGGGCCTCGGCGGAGATGAGCCGCGCCAGCAGGTTCACGTCGGCGCTCCCCCCGGAGGAGCCGGACGCGCCGGAGGGCAGGCCGATGGCCGCCAGGGTGGCGGGGCCGGCCACGCCGTCGGGGGTCAGGCCGTTGGATTTCTGGAATTTTTTCACCGCCGCCTCGGTGCCGGAGCCATAGATCCCGTCCACGGCGCCGCTGTAATAGCCCCAATCGGACAGGCGCTGCTGGATCTTCTTCACCGTCTCCCCGGAGGAGCCCCGCCGCCAGCTCTCGGCATAGGCGTCCGGAGCGGTCCTGAGCACGCCGATCAGGGCGATGTTCACGGCGAAAACCACCAGCAGGGCCGCGAAAAGCTTTCGTTTTTCCATAGTTTTTCCCTCAGTATTTCTTTCTTATTTTTCCCACGGCCAGGGCCAGCGGGATCAGGATCACCGTAAACGCCAGGTTGATGGCGGGGATGAGGAATTCGGACCACTTGAGCAGGGCGAAGGCGTCCGGGGCGATGAGAAAGGCCGCCGCGCCGGAGAGGGCCGCGCAGGGCAGGACGAAGAACGTCCGGCGCTTCACGCCCGCCACCGTTTTCCAGATCTCCGCCGCGATCATCAGCACGGAGGACAGAAAGATGAAGTCGGTGACGATCCAGACGGCCACCACCACGGCCTCCGCCCGCTCGATGACGCCGAAGACGCGGATGTTGCGGATCACCATGAAGAAGGCGTTTTCCATGGTGATGGACAGGTTCGTTCCCAGCGTCCCCAGGGTGAAAAAGGTCACGCCGAAGGCCACGGCCAGGAGCAGGATGAGCCAGGGGAAGCGGTTGGGCCGCTGTTCCCCGTCCCGCACCACCCGGCCCCGGAGAAAGAGGAAGTAGCCGAAGGCCGCCGCCACGTTGAAGATGGGGACGGCCCCGTAGAGGATGTCCCGCCAGTCCCGGTAGGTCACCGGGAGCAGGTTGGCCGAGGACACCTCCGGCGCGGCGGACAGCAGCACCACGGCGACGATCGCCAGCAGGAGGGGCATCAGCACCTCGGCGGTGCGGGCCAGGGACTTGGTGAGGCCGGCGGCGGTCAAGGCCGCGGCCGCCAGAAGGACGATGACGAAGATGGGCGGGTTTCCGTTGGGATAGACGGTGGAGAGCAGCCGTTCGGCGGCGCTCCTGGCCAGAAATCCGCCGTAGAGGCCCAGCCACAGCGCCGTGAGGACGCCGAAGACGCGCCCGCCCACGGGGCCCAGCCCCTGCTCAGCGGCCTCCTGGAGGCCCATGCCCGCCGGGGCGTTTTTCAGGAGAAGGGTGTAGAGGCCCGTCAGCGCGGCCCCGGCGGCCAGGGCCGGGAGGGGGGAGAGCCAGGACGCCCGGCCCCCCAGCATCACCGCCGCCGTGGGGAGGACGCGGATCATGGGCGACAGAAGGCTCACAAAGATCAGCACCGTCAGTTGTCTTTCAGTGATCCCGTCAGTTTTTCCCACGGATCTCCCTCCTCTCTCCCGCTGATCTCCGGCGGGTCGATGATGTCATAGGTGCGCGAAAGCGTGCTCTCTACCGCGATCTCCACGGGCAGACCGGGAAAGAGCGTGTCCCAATTTTTACCTACGGCGTCCTCCATGCGCAGGGGCTCCCGGCGGGAGAGGATGCCGTAGAGATCCAGAAAGTCGATCCCCATGGCCTGGCCGCGCTTCACGGCGGCGGTCAGGGCGTCGCCGAAGCGTTGGGACAGCCCGTCCTCGGCGCGGTGGCGGGTCTCCGCCTGCCGCAGATCTGTAAGCCCCGCCATGCACACCACGTTGGCGCCCAGGGTGAGGCGTATTTCCACCCGCTCCAGCGCGCCGTCCCTGGAAAAGACGGGCTTGATCTCCGGCTTCACCGAGTCCACCGACAGGGTGAGAACGGCGCCGTCCACGGGGATATCCACGTTTTTGGAGCGGTATTTCCCCAGCAGGAGCATGGTCCCCAGGGTCTCCTCCTCCGTGAGGAAATCCACAATGGCGTCGGGCCGGGCCACGGCGAAGCCCGCCGGGGCCAGGTTCAGGTCGCCCCGGTTTTCAAAAAGCTTCTCCTCCTGAACGCCCCGGACGCACTGGATCAGCGCCACGCCGTTCTGGGCCAGGGAGGTGACGATCTCCCGGCAGGAGAAGATATATCCCTGCCCCACCCGGTCGATGCTCCGGGAGAGGCCCGCCAGCACGTCGGAGGCGGGCGTCTCCTCCCCGGCAAGGCCCGACACCAGCTCCCAGGCCGCGGAGTCCCGCACCACCAAAAGCCCGATGTCCAGGCGCGTCTCGGAGAAGCGCTCCACGTAGTCCAGCACCTCGTCCAGCCGCTCCCGGGCCACATCCTCCCCGATCAGCAGCTCCTCCGTGTGGGACAGGACGGCCTCCCGGCCCAGGGGCAGCAGGGAGAGCTCGTTCATGGCCACGCCTATGGACGGGCCGGTGCGCTGGTACATTCGGGCCTCCTGCTTCTCCCCGGCGGTGCCGTAGATGGCCACATTGACCCCGTCCTCCGCGCCGTCGACGGTGATGGTGCGCACCAGCTCCACCATCTCCAGCCGGCGGTAGTTGGAGAAGATGCTGAGGCCCCTGGAACAGCCGGTGAGCGTCAGGCACAGGGCCAGGACGGCGGCCAACAGGCGGGCGGCCTTCTTCAGCGATTTTTTCACAGCTTCGCCTCCCCACCGTCCTCGGTCTTCAGCTCCGGCTCCCGGTCGCGCTTCTCCGTCATGCTGTGCCGCAGGAGCGCCCGGCTCAGGTGCCGCCCCTGGCCGCCGGCGAAGGGCGTCATATAGGGCACGCCGAAGCTCTCCAGGCTTGACAGGTGATAGAGCAGCACCGCGCACCCCAGGGCCACCCCGAACATCCCCAGGGCGATGGAGGCGGCCACCAGCAGGAACCGGCACAGCCGCAGCGCCGAGCCCATGTCCTGATTGGGCATGGTGTAGCCGGCGATGCCGGCCAGGGCGATGACCACCACGACCACCGGCGATACCACGCTGGCCTCCACCGCCGACTGGCCCACGATCAGCGCGCCGATGATGCTCACCGTCTCGCCGATGGGGCTGGGCAGGCGGATCCCCGCCTCCTGCAGAAGCTCGAAGGCCAGAAGCATCATGATCACCTCCACCGCCGTGGGGAAGGGCACCTGCTGCTTGGCCTCGATCATGGACTGCATGAGCCGTGTGGGGATCATCTCCTGGTGGTACATGGCCACCGCCACATAGAAGGCCGGGGCCAGGAGCGTCAGCGCCACGGAGAAATACCGCAAAAGCGTCAGGCACGAGGCCACCAGGAAGTGTCCCGCGTGATCCTCCGGCACCTTCATGAACTGGGAGAACGTCCCCGGCGCCAAAAAGCCCAGAGGCAGGCCGTCCACCAGGATGCCGACCCGGCCCTCTAAGAGGTTCATGCAGAATTTGTCCGACCGCTCGGTGCTGATGAGCTGGGGGAAGGGCGAGCGGGGGTTGTCCACGATGTTTTCCTCAATGACGGCGCTGGTCAGCGCCCCCTCGGTTTTGATACCGGCCAGCCGCCGCTCCGCCTCCGCCACGATGGAGGGATTTGTAAAGCCGTCGATATAGATGAGCGCCGCCGAGGTGTCCGCCCGGCGGCCCAGGTGGAACTCCCGGATCTTCAGGTGCGTGTTCCGCAGCTTCCGCCGGACCAGGGTGGTGTTGATCTTCAGCGTCTCCACAAAGGCGTCCTTGGCGCCCTTGACCACCTTCTCCTCCCGGGGCGCCTCCACGCTCCGGCGCTGGGGGCTTTTGACCTCGAAGGTCACGGCGGTCCGCTCCGCGTCGAAGAGAAGGGCGCAGAAGCCGTTGAGCAGATCCCCCGCCAGCTCCCCCAGGGTCTCCCGGCTCTTGGCGGTGTAGACGTACACAGACCCGCCCAGGAGCATGGAGATGACGGCCTTTGTGTCCGTCACGGCGCCGAAGCGCTCCGGGTCGGTCAGGGGCCGGATCACCTGCTGGGCCACGTCGGAGCCGGACACCAGCCCGTCGATGAAGCACAGCCGCGCCTTCCGCCGGATGTCCCCGCCGATGTGGACGTCCCGGGATTCAAAATCATAACAGCCTTCAAATACGGCCTCCAGCGCCGCCACGGTCACCGGCGCGTTACTCGTCGTCTCCGGCGGCGCGGGGGCTTTGGCCTTTCCTCTGAGCATGGAACCGCCCTCCCATCAAAGCGTTCTTTTCCTCTCTATTTTTGACGGATGGGGGAACAATTAATTTTGTAATATTTTCATGAACAGGCGGAAAGCCATTGACACGCATTACATTAAATGATAAAATCATGCGAAAGATGAATTAAAGAGGGGTTTGGCATGTATTTGGAGACGGACAGGCTCATCCTGAGGCGGATGACAGCGGAGGATTTTGAAGATTTTTACGAATACGCTCCGGACCCGGAGAGGTGCCGCATGATGGGCACGGCGCCTCTCCGTTCCCGGAAGGAGGCGCTGGAGGCGTTCGAGTGGCTGCTTTTTAACGAAAAACGCTTTTACGCCATCGTTTTGCGGGAGGAGAACAAGGTCGTCGGCCACATCGAGGTGCAAAATTACCCGGAGGAGGGCGTAAGGCCGGAGCTGGCGGGTAAGACAGGCCGGGTGCTCAGCTTCTGTGTGTCCCGCGTCTACCAACGGCGGGGCTATGCCGCCGAGGCCCTCCGGGCGCTGATCGGCTATCTGTTCGAGAGCCGCGGGGTGGATTACATCGTCAGCGGCTACTTTGACTTCAACGGGCCCTCCGCCGCCCTGCACAGGAAGCTGGGCTTTCAGGTCTTCGCCGTCTCCGACGTGAAGCTGCCGGACGGCGCCCGCGCCCGCGCCACGGACACGATCCTTTTGAACCCCTCCGCGCCGCCCGCCTACCGGGGAGAGGTCTCGGAGAAGTAGGAGGAGCTTCCAATTAATCCCGCTTCCGGCGGAATGATACGCAAAACATATTGGTCTACACGGCGCTTATAATGGCAACAAAAAGCGCAAATGTGACGGCTCGTGTTCAGCCGGAAATCGGGCGGCAGGCGGAGGCCGGAGGGGGACTGCCCATTGAAGAAGCCTTTACCAAAATTTGTAAGGGCATTTAAGTATAAAGAGATGGTATAGGCTATGATCGAGCTGATACGATTTGATTTACAGAAAAAAGACGAATGGGATGATTTCTATGATTTGTTCAGTACGTTTCTGAGCGAAGTGTGCGGCGCAGAAGAATATCAAGAGGAGATCGACGATCTTCACAACGATGAACTGAACGCGGAATTGATCGGGCAGTCGCTTCGAGAACATGATCCGTATTTTGTTATGCGGATCGTAGAAAATGAAGCTTGCGTTGGATTGATCGCCTATTCGTATAAGGAGGAACGCAACAAGGGCTTTATCAACAACTTCTATGTATGTAGAGAGCGTAGAAGCTCCGGTGTTGGTTCTGCTGTATGTCGAATCGTCGAAAACCATCTTCAATCCTTGGGCGCAAAGTATATCGAGACGATTCCCGCCAAAAAGGCTGAACGCTTTTATGTCCGTAATGGGTTTAAATTCTCTCGTATATCATCAGACGGAGAGCGAATTTTTGGTAAGGCGATAGAATGAACATACAGCAAAGGGAACCGGGACAGCCGAAGCTGTCCCGGTCAGTCTGTCAAAAAACCTTCCCTTTTCCCCTCAAACATGGTAAAATAGTCCGTGAGGTGAGAGCCATGGAGGAAT
>CANRMY010000091.1 GCA_947631845.1 uncultured Oscillospiraceae bacterium
TGATAGCGGTGTCCAACCCGGATCTCGTCTCGGATGCGACGCAACCACCAATCATAGAGATCTCTTTTCACCGTCCAACGGCCCCGCCGCTCACCCTTTACTATTCGCCGCTCATACCAATCTGGATACTTCTTTTTAGCTTCAGACATAGACATACTGCTCTTTCGCAAAATGCCCTCTAATTTCTGCCGCTCCCCGTTGGAGGATGGTATGTACTCCAGAAGCTCATCCAGATCCACACGGTCACCGAGCCGATAGGCCACTACAGGATAGCCCTTGCCCAGCTTCGTCCCGGAGCCAATCACCCGAAACCCCTGCATTAATCCCTGCATCTGTGGCTGCTTAATGGAGGACGTGAACCTATTCCAAATCTGCCTGGTGAGCGAATACTTCAGCTCCTTCAGATAGTGCTGATTCTGCGGGTACATAGGAACCGGCTCAGTCAGCACATAGTACAAATGCAGACCCGTCCCGCTGTTCACCACAAAAGTAGCCTTTGGCAATATCCCCTTATTCATCTGGTGAAGCACATCCCGAAGCTGTGGCATCCCTACCCCATCCAGGTCAAACACCAGAGCATAGATAAACCTGGCAAACTTTCCCGACCGCTTCTTCCCAAAATACGATATAGGGGCCATGATAGTAAAGTCTGTTTCCTTCAGTTCATCCAGCTTCTCCAGATCATCAGTAATAATATACCGTTTGGCCGTACCGTCGCCCTCAATCTCCAAAGCAATACCATTGACGGAGCCTCCCCTACCAGGCAGAGAAACAGCAATCCCATTCGGCTTACTGTCCTCATAATGCCCCTTCCGTTCAAAAGACCCCTCCGGGAATATCTCCCTATAAAAATCGAATGGCTTGACCTGTTCTAAAAATTGCTCCAGATGGGCATTCTTCTCCATATACAGAGAGCGATATTCTTCAACTGAACCACGAAACCCAACTGCCATAGAAGCACCTCCACACAAGAAAGAAAAAGAAGCAAAAAGAAAGAACCCGCTGCGGCGGGGACGAGGGGGGCAAGGGGGAGCCAAAGAGCGGCGGCTAAAGCCGCCTTAAAGAGAAAGTCACCTCCCCCTTGCCCCCCTCGCTCCGGCTGTGGAAATGATGGAAAACCCTACGGGTTTACCACATTACCACAGCCTCCGCTCACCCCCCAATCCCCCTCCGACTTTCTCCCTTTTCTGAGAGAAAAAAGAATTATTTTTCTGGGCCTAAAGGCCCTTAGGGGGGCGTTTATTATCAATACATTTTATTCCCTATTTTCTGCTGTTATTATAGCCTGTCCCAAACGGTTTTTCAAGCCCCCGGACAGGCTATGTTATCAATACAGTATTTCCCTATTTTTACAGGCTCATATCGCCCCAGGAGTGGCCCCGGTCATGCTCACGTTTCGGTTCCTGGACATCCGGCACAGGGATAAGCTGCTGAGCCTTTTCGACCAGTGGCCGGAGCGGTTCGGGCAGATGCTCCCACAGGAAGTCCAGGGCCGCATCGATGCCAGCCAGGAGCCGGGCCGAGAAGCTGCGCTCTTCCTCCAACTGCTCCTGAAGGTATTCGTTCTCGACCTGAAGCTGCTGGTTCTCCTGCCTGATCTTCTGCTGTGCCTGGGCCTCCCTTAACTTCTCCTTTGTCGAGGGTATCATCCCTTGCAGCCGCCGGTTCTCCGCTTCCGCTTCCTTGGCCCTCTGCTCGGCCTGTACGCCCCGGAGAGCCGCCGCCTTGAGCTGTTCCACCTGCTCCACCGTAATGCCCTTGACGGCCCCTGTAAGCGTCCTTTCGGGCTGGATGGTATCTAACCTCACCCGCACCTTCTCTGCGGCCTCCAGCGCCCTCACAGTCCCCTTTAACCCCTTTTTTTGCTTCTCCAGGGCGGCGATCTCCTGCTCGGTTGCCATCACCTGCTCCTGGGCCGCTTCCAGACGTTGGGCCGCTGCCCGATACTCTGGCAAATCCATGTGCTTACGGCCACCGCCCAAGCTGACGATTTCAAACTCATGGGCCTGGGCAAGTTCGGCAAGGGTCTGCTTCTCCCTGTCCATCCAGGCCCGCCACTCGGTCATGTTCCGGCCCAGGGATGTAAAGCCTTGTTGCTTTAGGGCCTGTTTCATGGAAACTCTGGTTTGCAATCCCCTGGTCTGCTCCGTGGCCACCGGCACGAAGTCGATGTGAATGTGTGGCGTGGCCTCGTCCATGTGCAGCACCGCATTGAACACCCGCAGATGGGGGTTGCGCTCCTGGAAGGACTCCGCAAACTCCTTCAGCACCGCAGCGGCCCGATCACCGTCCAGAGTACCGCATCCGCAATCGTCCTTGTTGCCGATCTGGAAGATGACCTCATGAAACAGCTTCTCCTGCTTGCCCTGGCGGATATGCTCATAGTAGTCGGGTATCTTGTCCCTGGTCTTTTTCTTCTTAGCGTTGTACGCTGCCAGGGCTTCATCGAATACCAGGTGATAGACCTGTTTCAAATCCTCCCGGCAAAAGGTGACGTTCTGGGCCGTCCGGCTCCTGTCGATGTTGGCCGCTGAAAACGTCCTGTTGTTGTGCCTGATACTGCCCCGGCCCGTCATGCCGGAAATCGTGACACCCACGGAGATCACCCCCTTCAACCCAACGTGAGCGACATTTTGACGGCAACGCTGCCATGTCCCATCTTACCATACCGGGCCGGTCATTGCAACCTCTTTGTTACTTTCTCGGTGAGAAAGTAACGCAAAAGCACTTTCACACCGCCGCCCCGTTGGGGCGTCAGTATGAAAGTGCTTTTGCGCGCTCCCGCGAGTGGTTCAATGTCTATGCAAAATAGCAGTCCAACACAACAACGCCATCCTTCCGTACAGCTTCATTATAGGTCTATACCAAAGACAAGCAAAATTGCCAATATATACTATTAGAGGCGATTCCAATGGGATAATGACTTACAAGTAAAACCTTCACTACACTAACAATCAAAGGAGAACTTATTATGAAAAAATTCCTGTCACTCATTCTTTCTCTCGTCATGGTATCATCCCTCTCCATAAGTGCTTTCGCCGCTGAACCCAATACCACCGGCGAAACAGCAGCCACGCTTAATCAAAACGCAAACGAAATAGACACGGACGATGTAATCAGCTCCGCAACCTTCAAGCTGATTCCTCTTTCCCGCAAAACTTTCTACGGGGATGCTGGATCATGCACGCTCGACTATCTCTCCCAAGGTTACGTCACTTGGACTATCAACGTTCCCGGAGCTGTCATCGTATCTTTTGACGGGAATCTGCACTTTAACAAACTCAGAACACCTTTTGGCACCTTCGATCATTCCATCTTTTCCACCAGGACGAGTGGAACCGAAGATGTCAAGTACGGCCTATCAAAAGGTAGTTGGGAAGTAGAATTTACAGGCATCGCTACTGATGCGGAAGGTAATATGTATGCCGTAGTAGACAATGCCACTCTCCCCTTCACAGTTACGCAAAATTGGTAACTGCCCATAATTCCCAATTCTGAAACAAAACCAATAATCTCTCCCACATATTTTTGGTTAATCCAATTCTGTGGGAGAGATTTTATCTTATATAAGATAATCTATTTTCGCATCCTAAATAATTCGTCTTTTATTAGCCGTTCAAGTTTAAAATATCCTTTTTCTTTTGCTTTTTCTATCATAAATTCTAAAAGTTCACAATGCTGTTCATACAATAACTCATCCCCATTATGACAAGCAAGGACAGAGAACGGCTTAGGTACTTCATCAAGCGAATCTGCAAATAACAAAAGATAACCTATATAACTACCCTCATTTTTCAAAATATAAAAGCTATATGGCTCAGATGAATCATTTAAAATCGTCGTTTTGAAAGTAATGTATTGAATCTTGGAAGAAATCGCACGCTCATAAACATATCGAATTGCTTTATCCCTATCTTTTTCTAAAAATAGTGCTGTTATTTCCATTATCTTAACTACCTCCACCCAAACAATCTCTTAATCCAGCTATGCTTTTCCTCTAACTCCTGGTTCTGCTGATTGACTCCAACTTCACCGGAAAGAAACTGTTGTTGTATCGTCCCAGCATGGAGGGCCTGGGCCGCTGCCGCCGTCTGCTGGGCGGCAACCAGGGCATCAGACAGTCGAGTAATGGTCTGGGCCTGCTGCTCGATCTGCCTGTCCTTCACATCAAGCTGGCCTTGCAGCGTGTCGATAGTGGCCTGTAAAACGGCAATCATACCGTCAACTGGGCCATCAACCTGACCGTCAACCATACCGTCAACCGGTTGATGGTTGGTTGACGGTGTTCCCGCCGAAAATGCTTGTTTTATCAGCTTTTCACCGTCAACCGATACCGTCAACCTACCGTCAACGGTTGACGTCAACCCCTGTAAACTGGTTGACAGTGGCTCCCGCTTGATTTTCTTAAAGACCGCTTGCTTTGATACCCCTATTTCGTCCGCTATCTCCCGTATGGTTTTCATACTTTGACGAACAGACCAATGGGGCAAATACCCTTAAAGCCAGGTGTCGATATGTACCAGCAGCCGGGGCCGGTCGGCTCCCAGCTCACCTCCAGGGTAATGTCGTGCCAGCCATCAGGGAATAGAGCCGAAAAGCACTCCCCGGCATGGATGCCACGGCCCTCCAGGAGCAGCCGGGGGTGCGGATCGGCGTCTGCCGGGTCTGGTAGCTGAAGCTGGGCAATATGGCCTTTCTCGAAATACATGACACTCCCCCCTCAATCTTCGTAGTGACCCCTACATGACAAAATCACAAGGCTCTCACCCTCCATGGTGTAGGTCAGCCGGTTCTTATCGTCAATCCTCTTACTCATGCCCTCGCCATGACGCAGCAGCTCCGCTTTACCCAGGCCCCGCACCGCTCCATCCCGCTGCAACTCCTGGAGCAGCTTGTTAATCCGCTTCAAGGTCTTTTTGTCTACTGTCTGCCAGTAGAGATAGTCAGCCCAGGCATCAGGCGAAAAGGTAAGGTTATACGCCATCTTCCGCCATCGCCTCCAGTTCATCCATCGTTTTCACGATGCCCTGGCCGGCTCGAACTTGGGCAAGCCCCCGCTCCAACTTGCCGAGAAAGGCGGCGTTCCGCTCGGCCTTCTCCAACTCGCTATACCGCTCCGCACTGATAATCACCACGTTTTTCTCGGCCTTCCTGGTGACGATCACCGTCTCGGCCTCGTCCGTCACCTTGTCGCAGAAGTCCTTAAACCGGCTCCGGGCCGTTGTAAAGTTAATCGCAATCATACAATGCACCCCTTTCATACTACGCACTATATTCTGTCCTGATTATTGTACCATATACAGCTATCAAAATCAAGTACCTAATCATCCTCTGCCAGAGCTGCCACAAGGAAGTCGCTGACTGACTGGGAAGGCTCAACCCTCACCGTGATATGTCCATCTTTCATGCTCACCGCAGGAGGTGGGCAATCCCACCACTTTCGTATCGTTTTAGGATCAAGGCCAGTATCCCGGTGACAGTCGGCCTTAATCCCTTCAGGATGTTGCCCTCGCCACCGAAAAACTTTATCTTGGGCTGTACCACTTCCCGCTGGCCGGCCATTCCTTTCTCGCCAATTTGTCCCATTTGCTTTATCGTTAATCTCCTGAATAGCCCTCGCCCCCTGCAAATGGATCTCTTGCTTTCTCCAATTTCGTTTATTCACCGGCATAGACATCCCAGAAAGCCTTGCTATATCATCCCTTGGAAACGTCACATAGTCCTCATTGAACATTGAGAGCGCAGCTTCAACATCATCCTTGGTAAAACGGTTGACTTCCTCGATACTCATTTCATCATAGGGCAGAAGCAGAGAATACGCATCCCTCCGCAACTCCTTCTCCTCGATACCACACTTCTTGGCGTAGATCGCCAGCGTCATCACCCCATGATAGCGGTGTCCAACCCGGATCTCGTCTCGGATGCGACGCAACCACCAATCATAGAGATCTCTTTTCACCGTCCA
>CANRMY010000092.1 GCA_947631845.1 uncultured Oscillospiraceae bacterium
TTGTTCTCGGCCAGGAGAGGGAACCTGACTCAAACCTCTTGTACAGGAGCATAAATCCGTTGCCCATCCACAGTAATTATTCCGATTTTTTAGTTATTCCGTGACATTAGCATAAAAAGCCTTGTATTCAAAAATTAGTTGCAAAATATCGGAATAAGTAATTCCCTATACCTGTATCAACTAACTGCAATACAGGAGGGAAAACAATGCAGAAAAAAACATTTATCCCAGAATGGGTAACAGTCGCTGAGCATTTGCGAGACGGTCTCGGATATTCCGGGTCAACACTGAAAAGGACAAAGTATACTTACAACGTTTTTGTAAGGGATTATTGCAACGCTAAGGAAAGCGAACCTATCAGCGTAGTTCGGCAAGGCATTGAACAGGTCGAAATAGCATTTGAATCCGGAGAAATCTCAAGAGACAAGTTACTAAGGCTGAGGAGGCTTGCGTTTCGGATCCTTCAGCTTATTGAAACTGGGCAAATCAATTGGAAATGTGCGCCGTTATACGGGAAAATTTATGGTAACAGTTCGAATGAAGCTCTTTTGTCTTCTTATGTTGAAATAGAATGTAAGGAACACAGGCATGCCGGGTCTATAATAAAACGAGACGAGAACATAATCAGGCAATATATCAGATATGCCGAGGAAAACAAAATCAGTATTACCCACGCCAAGGCACAAGATATCCTTGCGTTCCTTTCTTTTATGAAGAAGCACAGACCTGCAGGATTAAAGAGCGTGGCATCAGCTTTGAAGCATTTCTACATTTTCCTGATAGATTCAGGAATGGCAGACGCAAACATACTTTTTGCCATAAAGTCATGGGGTACTCCTCAAAAAAGGGTGTATGGAGTTTTTTCTGCTGAAGAAATTCAAAAGCTGAAGGATGCCGCAACGCAACTTTCGGGCACGGAGACAGGGAAGCGCGATAAAGCAATCATAATGCTGGCAATAGACTGCGGAATAAGAAGCTCGGACATATGCTGCCTGAAGCTGAAAGATATAGACTGGCGTTCTGCATCAATTAGCATAATACAGAAAAAAACTGGCATCCCTCATACAGCACCATTTTCAGTGGAAACAGGCGAAGCACTGGCAGACTATATCCTGAATGCAAGGGGAACTTCAGACCTTCCATATGTATTCCTTAAAAAATCATACTTTGATTCTGCAATGACATCTTCGCTTTTGTGCCAGAGACTCAAGAAACTTATGGAAAAAGCAGAGATAAGCCGCGCATCATCGGAAAAAATCAACATGCACACTTTCCGCAGAAGCCTTGGGACTGCAATGGTTGATTCAGGCGAAAGCCTGGAAATGGTTGCCCAGATTCTTGGGCATAAAGATAAGGAGGCAACGAAAAGTTATATTGCTATTTCCGAAAGGATGCTCAGGGAATGTCCTCTTCCGATGCCGGAAATAAATGAAAGGACGGAGAAAAATGATCAGGATGAAATTTGAAAGTTCTCTCCGCCATAAGGAAGAGGCGTTTATTGAATTCAAGAAAGAGTTTGGGCATGCGTATGATTCCCGGACTTATCACTTGTTGGATTTTGACCGTTTTTGCATGGCCCAATACCCAGATGCTGAAAAACTGACCGAAGAGATGGCTATGCAATGGGCTGTGATCAAACCAACAGAAACTTCTAATGGTTACTTATCAAGAATCACAACATTACGTCAGTTTGGCAAATATCTTGCCATGATTGGTGAAGATGCGTTTATTCTGCCGGACGGTTTAAAAGGCGGAGACATGCCGCTCTTACCATATGTTTTTTCCATGACAGCCCTTAATGATTTCTTCCGTTATGCTGATACAATGGAACGCTGCTATCAGTCGGCTGTAAGGCACCTTGTGGCTCCCGTTATGTTTAGATATATGTACTGCTGTGGTCTGCGTCCGGTCGAAGCAAGGCGTTTGTGCCGTGAAGATGTAAATCTGAGTACTGGAAGGATATTTATCCGAGCATCAAAATATAATAAAGAACGGATTATCTATGCTCCAGATAGTCTTCTGGCACTTACAAGAAACTATCTTAATGAGATTAGAGTGATATTTCCAGACAGCACGGCATTGTTTGTTGACCGGAAAGGCTGCCATTTTTCACAATCCACACATCAGTATCTTTTCGAGCATTGCCGTGACGGTTCTGGTATAAAAGCATCCGGAACAAGAGCCCCAAACATGTACAGTTTCCGCCATTCATTTGCAACCCACCGAATCTATCAATGGCATAGTGCCGGCAAGGATATCGGATCTTTACTTCCAGGGCTCAGTGCCTATATGGGGCATAGCCATTACAGCCATACCCTGTATTATCTGCACTTTATCCCTGAGTTGTTCTCCGATATGGCGGGATTGGATTTTGAACAGTTCTCAGGAATTATACCGGAGGTGGAAGCTGATGACTGAAGAAAGCAGACGGATGTTTGAGAAGATACGCGACTTTTTAACTGTATATATACCGAAGCAAAGAGGATTGAGCGAACATACTGCAATGTCGTATAAACAGGGGATAAATCAGTTTTTGACATTTGTTGAGAAATCAAAAGACGTCAGGTACGATGAAATCTCATTCCAACATTGGAGCGCACCCATAATAAGCGAATATCTTGTTTACCTTGAACAAGAAAGAAATGTATCAGCTTCCACGAGGAATCAGCGACTTTTTGCGCTACGATCATTCCTAAAGTATGCACGGATATCTAATCCCGAACTGACAATTCTTTCCTTGGATGCATCCGGAATAGCCACTGCTAAAGAAGCCAAAGAGCCTGTTGCATTCTTGAGCGAAAATGCCATGAAGGTACTTTTATGTCAACCCAATGATTCTACTAGAAACGGTCTACGTGATATGTGCTTTATGGTTACAATGTACGATACCGCAGCGAGGGACTGTGAAATGCTAAGCATGAGACTGAACTCCCTGGATCTAAATGATGTGTGCCCTAAAGTGAGGCTTGAAGGCAAGGGAAACAAGGTGAGGCAGGTTCCTCTGATGAAGAAAACAGCCAGTCATTTGACAAGGTATATAAAGATATTTCATTCAGAGGAGCTGATTGGCTTTTTTATACAACTGCACACGGGAAAAGGAATCAAATGTCAGACGACAATGTTTCAAGGTTCCTGCGGAAGTATTCTGCAATGGCTAAGACAGAGTGTCCTGAGATTCCTGACAGGGTCACGCCACATCAGTTTCGCCATTCACGTGCTATGCATCTGTACCGTAATGGTATGCCTCTTCAGCTTCTGGCTGAATTTATGGGACATGCATCAACTGTATCAACTCAAATATATGCGTATGCGGATACGGAAATGAAACGTCGGGCAATTGAAAAATGTCATGTCGATACGGAGAAAACAGAGCTTCCAGACTGGCAGACGGATGAAGAATTGATTAAAAAGCTATATGGGCTCGCATAAATTGATTATTCCGATAGTGTTGGCGGTTTTTCTTTATACTTTGGATGATAGCCCGATGCTATCGGAATAACTAAAAAATCGGAATAATTACTGTAATTCCGATGTCGGAATTATAAAAGGCCCTTGATGCGGTCCGAACGCCTGCCGCAGAAAAGAAAGAGTGTGCCTTTTTCAAAAGGATTCTGTTTATATTTATCACCGATGATCATAGCCAGCCCGTCAATACCTTTGCGTAGGTCCACGAACCCACAGGCGAGTACTACGCGGCGGATCTCTGCAGCGTCTTCAAGCATGTGTCACCTCCTGCAGGATCGCAGCTACCAGGGCGCTGGATATGGTATTAGAGAGCTCAATCGTACATGCGGCTGTTCGGATGACTGCGGCAGGGACAGTCTGCCTTTCTGTCGGAAAGCTGTTTGGCAGCTGAATGGCAGGCGTTTGGGCAGGAAGCGGTATCTCTGCAAAAGCAACTTCTGTATTTTCTGCTGACGGCAGCATTCCGGAAGCAGATGATGTCTGGGCAAAAATTTCCCGGCGTATCAGACGTTGCCAGCGATAGTAAGTCTGCTCGCAGATACCATGGGCATCTAACCACTGTTTGGCGGTCTGTCCTTCCGGACGTTGATTGCATTGGGCAATGATGTTTTTCCAATGCTGCTTGCGTACTTCGTGAGTGCATTGATCCATAGTGTTTGTCCTCCTCTAAAAACTCGCGAGCTTTTTGCGATTTTCTAGAGTATGGCACAAAACTAACGGTTAGTTAAGGCGGGGCATTTGACGTTTACCTAATATCCTATCTGATTGCCTGTATTATTGGATTTTCAAGTGTGAGGCCCATTTTTGCTATGGGAAGTTTTAATAAAAAGTTAATTTGTATCCAAAATATTGCCAAAATATTCCACAAAAATCATGATTTCACTATTGCATTTATTTCAGATTCTCCATATAATAAAAGCACAAAGTGATGGCTGATTCAACCATCCTAACAGTGGGTGTATCTCAGCCCTCAAATGAGAAAGTTATAAGTGAGCGTTTCGCTGCTCGGAATGCGAGCATAACAGTGGGGGCAGGCAACTTGCCCCCATTTTTTTTGCTAAGACAACACTCTATACCATACATCCAGAAGGGACATCTTATATGAACTTACGTTTTTATGAAATCGACAATCAATACATCGATTATCTTTCCGCTTTCGAACCGCATTTTTTCCACAAGAAACAGCCCGGGCAGCAAAACGAGCGGAAATATATTGGTATCCTTCTTCAGATACATAACATGGATTATTTTGCACCGCTTTCTTCCTTCAAAACCAAACATGCGAAAATGAAGGAAAGTGTAGACTTCATCAAGATTAAAGACTATGCCGTCCTTAATCTCAACAATATGTTCCCCGTATTAGGCGGATTGTACAATATGTTGATATTTAGAAAGAAAAAATACCAATTACCGCGCACTGCTTCAAGCTGAATACAGGATCATGCTTGCGTCAGCGCCATCTGTGGTGTCACAGAACAGCCAGTTGCGGCGCCCAACAGTGACGGAACGGATGCTGTTCTCCGCAGCATTGTTCGAAAGGCTGCAGCGTCCGTCTTCCAGATACGTGCTCATATAGGACTTCTGGTTGTGAGCATAGGTGATGGCACGGGCCAATCGACTCCCTTTTGCCGGAGACTGTTTGTCGATCCACGCCATAAAAGCCTCTACGACAGGTTTTTCATCCCGCAGACGCCGATTGTAAATCTGTTGATAGGAGAGACCTTCCTCCTGATAGACCATTTCGTATTCGAACAATTTATTACAGTATAGGAAACCCTGCACAGCCGGATGATAGATTAGCTCTGTGCGAACGACTTCCGTTCCGATCGGTACCATTTCCGCGCCGCAGGCCGGGCAGATTTTTTCTTCTGCACTTAGAGTATCCAAGGGAACCTGCCTGACAGGAAGCTTATTAAACTGCTGCTAGGTAATGGGCTTTACTTCGGCGCTGCTCCTCGTCAGCGGTATCTTCCCTGTACTACGTCCAGGCGTTTATATAACAGCACATATCCATCAGGTTCGCGGAGCAGGACCTTGATCCGGAGACGGCCCACTCTGATTGACCGCTGCAAAAAGGCAATGGCAAAGCACGCCAATCCTATGACGCTGATCCTAGACGAATGGCTTCTCTTAAAGCCTGCCGAGACAGAGCACAGGGATATCTTTGAACCCCCGCACAGGAGTCGAAAGAAATCATCCGCCGTCTTCTGCTCTCAGTATGGGTATCCTGAATGGTATGACCGACGCAGCGGCGACACCAGCCCCCTTGCCGATTCCATCAGATTCCATCATAGACAGGATCGCTCATGACAGCTATATGATCAGCATCCCCGGCATTGGTCCTGAGAATGACCGATCAATGCGAGAGATATATAGCTTAGAAAAAGCATTGCACAAGTAAACTTGCATTAGATGATTTCCGCCTTCCGGTCATCTGACTGCCAGATTTCCGGAAGCGCG
>CANRMY010000093.1 GCA_947631845.1 uncultured Oscillospiraceae bacterium
GTCCGGCCCGTACGGCGTCTATCAAAAAGTATTCGGGAATTCGATACACGGGCCGGCCGGGTGTCCGGCCCGTACGGCGTCTATCAAAAATATTCGGGAATTCGATACACGGGCCGGCCGGGTGTCCGGCCCGTACGGCGTCTATCAAAAAGTATTCGGGAATTCGATACACGGGCCGGCCGGGTGTCCGGCCCGTACGGCGTCTATCAAAAATATTCGGGAATTCGATACACGGGCCGGCCGGGTGTCCGGCCCGTACGGCGTCTATCAAAAAGTATTCGGGAATTCGATACACGGGCCGGCCGGGTGTCCGGCCCGTACGGGGCATAATAACGGAAAACGTACCGGTTTGATAACTGTGGTACCGTACGGGCCGCACACTGGGCGGCCCGGGGTCGGATGGTAGACCGCCTCTAATATAAGTCGCCGGTTTCCTTACTCTTCCCCATTCCAGCAGTAGGTGCACAGCTTGCACTTATCGATGCCGACGGCGGTCAGGGTGCCGTCCAGGGTCTGGTACTCCAGGGAGTCGAATTTCAGCGTCTTGCAGATGTGCTCCCGCATGGCCTTGCCCCTGGCGGTGGTGCCGTCCACGTATTCGCCGGCGTGGTCGAAGCCCTCCTCCCCCTCCAGGGTCTTGATGGTGCGGCGGGCGATCAGCTCCATCTCGCTGGTGGAGCGGGAGAAGTTCAGGTATTTGCACCCGTACATAATGGGCGGGCAGGCGGAGCGCATGTGCAGCTCCCCCGCGCCGTTATTGCGCAGGAAGTCCACGGTCCCGGCCAGCTGGGTGCCCCGGACGATGGAGTCGTCCACAAAGAGCAGCTTCTTCCCCTCGATCAGCTCATGGACGGGGACAAGCTTCATTTTGGCCACCTGGTTGCGGATCTCCTGCTTGTGGGGCATGAAGGAGCGGGGCCAGGTGGGGGTATATTTGATGAAGGGGCGGGCGAAGTCGATGCCGGACTCGTTGGAGTAGCCGAT
This sequence comes from uncultured Oscillospiraceae bacterium, assembly GCA_947631845.1. Lineage (GTDB taxonomy): Bacteria > Bacillota > Clostridia > Oscillospirales > Oscillospiraceae > RUG626. The sequence goes on from CANRMY010000093.1 coordinate 985, forward strand.
GGCGTGAGCGGTGCCGGAATCCGGCACGCCGCAGACGTAGTCCACGTCGGGGATGCCGTCGTGCTCCCGGTCGTATTTGGCCATCAGGTGGCCGTTGCGGGCCCGGGACAGCTCCACGTTGGCCCCCTCGTAGCGGGAGTTGGGATAGCCGTAGTAGGTCCACAGGAAGGTGCAGATCCGCATCCTGTCGCCGGGGGCGGCCATCTGTTCCATGCCGTCGGCGGTGACGCGCACGATCTCCCCGGGGCCCAGATCCCGCACAGCGCGGTAGCCCAGCTTTTCAAAGGCGAAGGACTCGAAGCTGACGGCCCAGCCGTCGTCGCGCCGGCCCACGATGATGGGGAGACGCCCCAGCCGGTCCCGGGCGGCGATGATCTCCCCCTTGTCCGTGAGGATCAGCAGGGAGACGGTGCCCTCGATCTTCTCCTGGGCGAAGCGGATGCCGTCGGCGAAGGTGCGCTGCTGGTTGATGAGGGCCGCCACCAGCTCGCACTGGTTGACCCGGCCGCCGCCCATGGCCTCGAAATGCCCGTAGGTGGCGTCCAGAAAGCGGCTGGCCAGCGCCTCCTGGTTGCGGATGACGCCCACCATGCTGATGGCGTAAACGCCCAGGTGGGAGCGGATCAGCAGGGGCTGGGGGTCGGTGTCGGAGATACAGCCGATGCAGGAGCTGCCCTTCAGATCCTCGGCGTCCTGCTCGAATTTGGTGCGAAAGGGGGTGTTTTCGATGTTGTGGATCTCCCTCTGCAAACCTTCCTCCGGGCTCCAGGCCGCCATACCGCCCCGGCGGGTACCCAGGTGGGAGTGGTAGTCGGTGCCAAAAAATACGTCGTATACCGCGTTGCGCTTGCTGGCAGCGCCAAAAAATCCGCCCATAGTAATTTACCTCCTATGTCGTCGTCGCGGAACTGACCAATACCGGTCAGCCGTTCAGCTTTTCCTGGACCTGCGCGTCGCTGAGCAGGACCTTTTCGGCGGCGGCGGCGCGGGCCGTCAGGAGCTTGCGCTCCAGCTCCGGGTCGCTGACCGCCAGGATCTCCACGGCCAGGAGGGCGGCGTTCTGAGCGCCGTTGATACCGACGGTCGCCACGGGGACGCCGGGGGGCATCATGACGGTGGAGAGCAGGGCGTCCATGCCGTCCAGGACGGCGCCCTTGCAGGGGATGCCGATGACCGGCAGGGTGGTGTTGGCCGCCACGGCCCCGGCCAGGTGGGCGGCCATACCGGCGGCGCAGATCAGCACGCCGAAGCCCCGCTCCCGGGCCCGGACGGCGAACTCCCGGGCCTCGCCGGGGGTGCGGTGGGCCGAATAGACATGTGTCTCGGTGGGAACGCCGTACTCCTTCAGGGTGGTCACTGCCTTTTCCACCACGGGCAGGTCGCTGGCGCTGCCCATGAGGATCCCGACTTTTTTCATAAGCGCATCTCTCCTCCCAATAAGACAAAAAACAAGTTTCCATGCTCATTATAGGGTACCGGAACGGGGGAAGTCAAGCCCTAAGCGGCGGGGCGGACAAAGCTTGTATCATTGTATAAAAAACCGTCCCCCCGGCGGCGGACTTTGCGCAATTTCGCCCCGGGAAATACAGAAAACGCCAGAGGCGAAAGAAGCCCCCCGGCACACGCCGGGGGGCTTGGAATGCGATTAGGGGGTTAGCGCTGTGTGGGGAAATCAGGCATTGGGATGGGAGTAAACGGAATAGATGGTAAGTGTCTGAGTGGCAGAGGTGGGAACAGTCTGGCTCGCGATGCCCCAACCGTTGGGAACAATGGTGGTCGTACTATCGAAGTAGTTACCCGTACTCGCCGTCAGAGTAATAACCATGCGGTAGTCATAGGCGATGTTGAAGCACTCGTCCGCTTCGCAATCGATCCACTGGTTAAAGTTCTCGGTTCCGGGATCAGTATTGAACCACTGCCACTTGACGGATTTCGTAACTGTCGGAGTATTGTCAGGAGCGGAATTCGCGGGAGTGGGAGTGACCGTAACGGTAGCACCACTCGCAGTGGGGGCCTTATCCTTGAAACCAGCAAACGAAACGGTAATATCGACTTTGCTGATCAGAGTGCCGGGCTCATGGGTGCTGTCAGCGCGGCCCTTCTCGATGATGTAGATCAGATTCACATAGCCGTTGGCGTCGAACTGATAGGCGATAGCGTTCTGGCCATAGACATCAGCATTATCAAGGGTGGTGAGATCATACGGGGTCTTCACGCTGGCGCCGGTGGTGGTGTTGATCAGGTAGACATCAACGTTATCGGCCAGGGTCAGGTACTTGTCGTTGACAGGAGCGCCGGTGGCTCTGGCGTTACCCAGATTGGCAAGGCCGACAGTGCCGCGATTCTGAGAAGTGCTGGCAGTCGGGCCATTCGGGCCGACAACCAGGACGCCGTCCTTCACGAGCCAGCCGGTGCCGGAAGTAACGGCATCGATGGACCAGTCGGGAATAGACGGGGTGGGAGTCGGGGTAGAAGCGTTGCCGCTGACGAAGATGACCTTGTCATAGCCGTTGATAGTGTTGTTGCTGTAGACATACAGGCCGGTGTTCTGAATGCCCTTAGCGGCGGCGGCGGTGGCGGTCAGGGTGTTGCCCATGGCGCCGTTGAAGATGGCGTAGTTGTACACGTTGTGGTCGATGTCGGTGGTGACGAACTTGCTGCCCATCAGCAGGAACGCGTAGTTGAAGGTCTCAACAGCGGCGGGAACCTCCTGATGGTTGGCGTTCAGCACCATGACGTAATCGGCGTAACCGTCCAGATCCTCGTCAAAGGCGGCAAGCTCAAGCTTGGGATCTTTATTGCCGTCGATGTAGTTGGTGTTGTTTTGAGTAGCGCTGGCAGAGGAAGCGGGAACGGTATCGTTATAGGAGAGATCCTTGATGCTCTTGAAGCCCGTGGTGATGGTGAAGTTGGTGAACTGATACTCATTGGCGGTGTACTTGTACTCGTAGTTACCTACGAAGAACACGGTGGTGTTGTCCACAAGCAGGTCACCAATGTACATTTTGCTGCTGCCCACGTTGACGTAAGGAGCAGCCTTCCAGGTACCGGTGGAGACGCTCGTCATGCCAGTCTTTAAGTCGAGTGCATCGGCCTCGCCGCGCTCAAAAACAGCATTATTTGTAGTGGCAATACCTACAGCGCCGAAGGTGCCGGTGTTATTGGCGCCCTTACCGGCGGCGACCAGGGTGTAGTATCCGCCAGCCTGGGGAACAAGCTGAATCAGAATGCCCGCGTCCGTGGGATTGATAGCAAGATTAGTCTTGATGAGATTAATATAGGTCTGAGCTTTGGCAGCGTCGGTATAAGGCTTATTGGTGTCAGGATCAACGCCATAAACGGTGACGGTTTGGCCGTCGGGCAGCAGCACCTTATAGCCGATGACATACTGGTTCAGGGTGCCAGTCACCTGGACCAGGCCAGCTTCGGTGAGAACGCCGAATTTGGGAGCGTTGACCACGGGAGCCAGGCCCAGCACGTTGCCCTGGGTGTCCAGATACACGGTGTAGGTCTTGTTGATGTCCTCGGTCGTCACGCGCTTCACGCTGGAACCGTTGTTGTAGCCGTAGGTGAAGTTGTAGTAGTAGGCGGTGCCGTTGGTGCCAACGAAACCGACCTCGGTGAGCGCGCTGGGTTTCTCAGTGGGCAGGTTGAAGTTCAGGGGATCCTGCTTGATGCTGGCGATGGTGACGGTGGCGGTGTTGGCCTTACCAAGATCAAAAATCTCCGTCGCATCCTCCGTCACATCGAAGCTTGCTTTGCCGGTTGCAGTCCGCATGGCGTTGTAGGGGGCCTTGGTCAGCACATTGACCAGGATCATGTCGCCCTTCACATAACCGTTCGTGTTTTTAATAGTGCCGGTGGCTAAAATGGGAGAAGCCGCAAGAGCAATATTACCGGAAGCGGTGGTGTTGGGGTTGGCGACCTGGTTGCTATAGATGTCCAGCGTGGCGGTGGCGCCCTGAACCATCACATGGCTGTTGGGATCCAGAACCTCGCTGGTGGTGCTGGTGACCTTGGCCAGGTAGGTGTCGATGTAGACGATAACTTTGTTGTCCTTATAGACCAACGTGTGGCGGCCCTGGTGGCCGATGGTGTTGATGGTATCGAGAGCCTCGATGGTATCGGTGCCAACATTCTTAATGCCGTTGGTGTAGGTCGTAAAGGACTGGGAATCCTTTACAGTGTCGCCAAGGCCGATAGCCTCAGCTACGTCGCACTCGGTAACGGGCTCCCAATAGTCCACCATAGCGGGAGCGGTGGTAACAGTCCATTTGTCGGTAACGGACTTGACAGGATAGGTGAACTCAAAGTTGTAGGTGTCGGTCTTGCTGCCGGGCTGGCCAAAATCATTGGGGTCATCAGTTTTGCTCGTAGGCTTAGACGCATTGACCAGCGGGATGTTGGGCGCGCTGCTGGGATCGTTGGGATCCACATAGGGGATGTAGTCCTTCTCAGCATTGCTCCAGGTGACGCGGGTAGCCGTGGCGGCCTGGTAGGTCATCAGAGCAACTTCCTGACGCTGGCTGATGGCATCCAGCTTGGAGGTGATGCCGTCGGTCAGGTGGAGACGGGTGGCATCAGAGGCGATGTGCTTGGCCCAGTCAGCGCCCTGATACTCCTTGTTCATGCCGTAGCCGAGAGCGCGGAGCAGCATGCAAAGCACGTCGTTGCCGGGGATGGCACGGGTGGGGTCAAACAGGGTGCCTTCGGCGTTGACGCCGACGATGATGCCCTTGTTGGCGCAGTAGCCGATGTAGCCGGCCGCCCAGCCCTTGGCGTCCAC
>CANRMY010000094.1 GCA_947631845.1 uncultured Oscillospiraceae bacterium
AGGCGGATAGCTGAGATCCAGGACTGGATGAACAACTATCCGCGTAAATCTTTGGGTTGGATGGCGCCATTGGAGATATGTAACACAACTTAAGATCCTGGATCGAGCAGCTGCAGAGGAATTTGTGTTACGATTACCAGACCGGCCACTCCTTCTGCGGCAGCTCCTTCCGGCTGAAGGAGTTAAACAGCTTCCAGAGGGGCGGGGTAAAGACCCACTTTGAATCCAGGACAGGCAGGCCGAAGCGGTAATGGTCAATGATCTGATGTGTCTGATCGTCAATACCTACCTTGCGGCGTATACGCTTACACACCACGAAGTAGGGGATCATGGACTTTTTCACTACATAGTAGTTCTGTGCCAGACGTCTGAGGGTGATGTCCATATCCTCGTAGCTCTGGGAGAACACATCTACGGAGCAGCTATAGTGACGGTGGTACTTATACCAGTAGACGGCCTCCTGAGGGAAGGACTTGAAGTTACGGTTATTGTATTCAATACCGGCCTCGTCGATGATCACTTTACCGGATTCGATCATGTACTTACCTATGTCCTTCTGAGGATCCAGGGAATAAGCGCCGGTGATGGGAACGTTAGACCACACGGCAAGGCGGCGCTTAAAAAGCTGTGTCTTATTCAGTAACCAATTGGTAAGGCGATTGGGATGTTTCCTCGCCCAGGAGATGACGCGGGACTCCTTCATGGCGTTTTTTGTGAGATAGGCGGCAAAAGTGGTCTTGCCGGAGCCGGGGACGCCAAAATACACGTTGAGAACGTTGACGGGCTTGCGGGGGAACATCCAACGGAACAGGAGCCAGATCACAAGAATAAGATAAGCCATATAATCACCAAAATAAAAACAAAGAATTGTATTATGTGAAAGAAAATCATGATTACCTCGTAAAGACGGGGGGAGCAGGGCGCGCGACTGCGTTCGCGCGCGCCTGCCCCCCTCCCCGCCTTATCCTTTGAGCGAATGGAAAAGACGGATGCCGGTGAACGCGAGGCCAAGGACGAAGGTGACCAGCAGAATAGGGGTGTTGATGATCGTGTTGGCAATCGTTCCGACCCATCCACCGAGCTCCGTAAGGACTTCGCCAACGCTGGCAAGCAGAGACGACATGGATATACCACCTTTCAAAAATATTATATCCGCGGCATTAAGCCGTGAGATACCTAAAAGGACATAAGGGACTTGACGCCCTTGCAGACAAAGGCAAAGACCACGGAGCCGAAAAGGTAGATGATCGGCTCGCTGGCAAGGAAATCCGCCAGGGCATGGAGCATAGCAACAGAGAAATCTATCATGGGCGTCATAGCTTCAGAAGGCCTCCGATCAGCTTGAGTACACAGAAGACGACCAGCGCGAAGACGGCGGCGGAGAACAGCCATTCAAAGTCCATGCCGGCTGCGCCGGGGACATATTCGGAATAGGTGACCTCTGTACCGTCGCTCAGATGTTTGGTGACGGTTTGGGTCTTAGGGGTATACCTTCCAAAAATGGATATGATTGCATCATGGAAGGCGGAGCCTTCACCGGCCGTATCCTCCGGAAGTTCATAGGTGAAATACTCCTCCGGTTCGGAAAGGATGTCAGGGGAAGTATCCTCGGGCAACTGCGTGGAAGTGTCGGCAGGATCCGCCGTGTCAGGAGGATCGCCCTCAACAGCCAGGGCAGGAAGCGCCATGGAGGAGACAAGAAGGACGATCATGAGCAGTACGACAAGCGGTTTCAATATTGATCACCTCTCCTGTTTTCAGAGATTTTTGGATTCCTGGCGGAGCCGGAGCGGTAGCTTGTCCCGCTTCCGATGCCGACAGCGGCATGAAGGATAAGCAAAGACAGCTTGATGGCGGCGATCGCCAGGAAGTAAACGCCGAAGGAGACACCCAGGCCGGGAACCAGAACGCCGGTAAAGAGCGACCAGATGGAGGAAAACAGGCTTTTGAGAATGTCCAGTATTTCCATAGGGGCCTCCTTCAGGTGAATGGCAGCATGTCTATGATCTTGGCGATAAGCTTGATGACCGTCACCAACACCAGCAGAGACACGGCGCCGAAGGCGATGACGTTCAAGGGCGGCGGGAGCCAGGAAAAGAGGGTGAGAAAAGCGTCGAACATGAAAAAGCCTCCTTTATGTTACGCCTTGACCAGCTTAAAGATGGCAATGAGGAACAGAGCGCCGGCGCCGAAGATCATGAGGGACTTGACCTCCGCGGGGAGCGCCAGGATAACGCCGGAAAAGAAAGCGAAGACGGTAGTAACAGGGCCGGGGAGCTCCAGCTTGAGGGAACCAAAGGCGGAAAACAGATCCGTGATGCCCTTGATGACCGTCGAGGACAGGAAGCCGAAGAGGAATGACAGCAGATCCTTCACAAGACCCAGCACGGCGGAAAGAACGTCGGTGATCAAGCCAAAGACCGCGTCAATGAGATCCGCCAGAAGGCCGAGTACACTGTCCTTCAGCTTGTCCCAGAAGGAAGTACCGGAGCCGGAGGAACCTCCAGAGCCGCCGCCTCCGGAGCCGGTGCCGGTGTTGCCGGTAGGCGGGCCGGGTTGACCGGTATTCGACCATTGTTTATATGTCTCGCCGCACACGGCGCAGGTGTAGAGAGTGTATCCGGCTGCGGTGACATCGCCGTTGTCGTTGAATACCGTATCCTTGACCTCAGTGACTTCCCACTGATGGCCGGCGGCGGGGATGATCTCATCATAGGAGTAATCGCAGAACTGGCAGGTGTATGTACGGACACCGGTGCCGGTGCAGCTGGGCGGGGTGGTGGTTTCGCTGGTGAAGACGTGCTTATGACCGTCAGAACCGGTACCGGAATCGTCCTTCTTCTCGGCGATGACGTACCGGAAGGGGTCAAGGAAAATGACGTGGTCAAGGTAAGGCTCGCCGACCTCAAAGGTATCGTCAAGGCCGATGTAATACATAGCGTCGTTGGCGTACGAAATGGCCAGATGCTTGACGGGCGTACCGTTGTACAGGAGGGAATCATCTGCCAGGGTGAGATAATAGATCCGCTGGGCGTAATCATACGTCCAATCCGTCACCTGATATGGCTTGTCCGTATAGGGATCGCGGAACTCGTTGGTAGTTTCATCGAAGATGTTGACGTTATAGACGTTGGTGACGTTGTTGGAGTTGTCTACCTTGCCGATGTAGTACTTTGTGCTGCTGTCGGTCTGATTGTAGTTGTAGACGTTCTGGGTGTAGGAGGAGAGGCGGGTGGTGGAGGGAATAACAGGATGAGAAGATTTTATTGTAAATGTAGGAAGACCAAAAGAAAAAGATCGATTATAACCGTAGTATGTGCCAGGATAATCAGATTTTAATTGAGTATCATCAAAACCACAGCGCATGCGAACTCGATACAAAAAACCAGAATCCAAATGAACAGTACCCGTCTTACCAGAAGATACAGATAAAACCGGCATCCACTCATCACCACAGAACTTTTGAACAAGAAATGAATTTAAAGCATAAGAATAGACACAATTAGGTGAAGGAACAGAAACAGTATAATCACCATCCGTTACAGTAAACGAAGGAGAAACATAATAAAAAGCTACGCCAAACCAAGAATATGAAGTGGAGCTCCAGCCACTCGATACACGGTCATACTTACCAACAACATAAGAGATAGAATAATCTGAAATAGAATAAGATAACACATACCCATCAGAAACAGCTTTTTCAAATTTAGAACGGATGCCCATTTCATCCTCAAAATGTAAGGGGACAGAAAAACTTGTATCTGACATTGAGACAATGGGAGAATCAAAGGAGGAAACAAAATCATCCTCAGATACAAATGAAGAATCTTTCGCAAGATCAGCCATCAGCGCATCAATGCCACCATTAAGCAGGTTTGCACCAAATTCACCCAACGCAGTACCAGAAATAGACCCAAAACCGGGACAATAAACTGTACCAGCGGCAAACCCAGCAGCACCTGCCCCGATGCTAACTAAAGAATGAACTGCCCATTGCGCAAGATTAGACTGTGTATAATTATATGCTAAGTCATTATACCAATCAGCGAAAACAGTACAGACGCATAGAGAAATACAGGTGACAAACGCAAGAATCTGTGTTACAATACGTTTGAAAACCTTCAAAACAATCACCACCGAAGGGAGAATAAAAAAATGTATCAGAAGATAGACGCATTTCTATCAGCGCACATAGAAGCAGTCATGTGGATAACAATTACAATATTTGGTATAATAGTTCTCTTTTTTTCATACAAAGCAATCAAGTTTGCAAATCGGAGGAATAAAGAATACCTAAATAAAATTATAGATGAGCGTATAACCAAGATGCAGGAAAAACAGGGAACCGCCAAACAGACCGAATCAGAACCGCAGAAACCTCAGCACTTCATGACACAGATGGAGTATGACCGGTACAAGCGGGAGCATGGGATAAAATAATTGCTGGACGTCAAGACTTTTTGCGAAGGAAGCGGAGGAGCCAGGAAAATGAACCGATGATCCAGTCAGCAAGACAGGCACCGAAGCGAAGGAAAACTCCGGCAGAAATCACGGCCAGTATGAATTGAGGATCATCAACAAAAGTGAAGGTATCAAAAAATGACATTTGTAGAAATCCTTTCAAACATATCTCAAATTATCAGAAGCGTAATCAAATGGGGATTTGAGATTCTATCATTGAACCACCCATTAATAGCGATACCAGGTTACTTGAGCCTGATAGCAGGGGGTATACACATCTTCAAAAGACACAAGACCATATAAGCACATAAGCCGTGACACCCTCACGGCTTTTTCTTATGCCTAACCAGCCAGACCAGCAGGATCACCGCACCTGCAATAACGGCCACGGCCAGCAGAAACAGCACCAGCGCCGCCAGCAGCTGGAGGATGAAGACGCCGGTATCAACCAGGGCCTTGAGGCCCAGCAGGATAAGAACAATGACCGCCAGATTTATCACCGAAGCAAAAGCGGCGGCACAGATGATCTTAAGAATACGCTTCATAGATCCTCCTCGTAACACAAATTAACGCTGCAGCACGCCGGATCAGGCTCACCGTGCGCCTGGTCATGTGTTACACAAAGTCAACAAGATCCGGAAACTTCGCCTTCAGCGCCATAACCTTACGCCAGGATTCCTCGGCTTTGTGCTTCTCTACTATGCGCAGGTACTTGGGATTGGGTGCGCAGCTGCGCTCACGGAGACGCTGAGAAAAGCCAACAGGGCCGAAAATCTCCATACAGGCGGCGACAGCGTTGCCCATGTGATTGAAGACATAGTTGGCGCAGGCTTCTTCGTTATACTCCATGCCGGGGGCGGTAAAGAGCCGTATACGGCTGACGTCGCCAATGACCTCATACCAATAATCCGTCGTAATCCAGCGGGATTTATTGCTGTCCGTCTCGTCCGGTTCGACAAAACGGAGGTAGTTGAGCAGCACACCGGCGAAAACCTCGCCGATCGAGGTATCCTCCTCAAACATGGCGTGAGCGAACGCGTTGGCGCGGGCGTCGCGCATCTGCATTTCCACACGCACCCAGTGCCGGCCGTCCGTGTAACCACGCTCGGCGGC
>CANRMY010000095.1 GCA_947631845.1 uncultured Oscillospiraceae bacterium
TTTTTCAGCCACCCATACGCCCGCTTACGCTGGGCGTGAGGTGGTTTTTTGACAGTCTGCGGCGGGCCTTCTGGCCCGCCGGGGTCTTTTTTTGGCGGTTTTTTGAAAAATGGTCTTTTCACGGAGGGGGATCGGTGCTATAATTGACATAATATCTCTTTCAGGGGGGAAGAGCTGTGTCCGTACCGGTCGTCACCGACAACAAAAAGAAAATCAAACGGGGCTTTTTCGCCGTCGTCACCGGCCGCACCTTCATCATCGCGCTGCTGCTGGCCGCCCAGTTCGTCCTGCTGATGTGGGGCTTTGAGCGGCTGGGCGAGTATATCCACTTAGGCTCCGCCGTGGCCTCCGCGCTGATGCTCATCTACATCGTCAACTCCCGGAGCGACCCCACCGTAAAGCTCACCTGGTGCTTCGTGGTGGCGCTGGTGCCCGTGCTGGGGATCCCCCTCTATTTCTACATCAAGACCGACCTGGGCCACCGCACGGTCCAGCGCTCCATCAGCCGCTGTATCACGGAGACGGCCCCCTACATGCTCCCCGCGCCCGACGCCGGCGGTGCGGCGGCCCTGGCCCTGGAAAAGAGCGACCCGGACGCGGCCTCCATCGCCAGATATCTCAAGGATATCGCCGGCTTCCCCGCCTACACCGGCAGCGAGGTGACCTATTTTCCCCTGGGGGAGAACAAGTTCGCGGCGATGCTCACCGAGCTTGAGAAGGCCGAGAGCTTCATCTTCATGGAATATTTCATCGTCGCCGAGGGGCGCATGTGGGACACCATCCTGGAGATCCTTACCCGCAAGGCCAGGGCCGGGGTGGATGTGCGGTTCATGTACGACGGCACCTGCGCCTTCGCCGATCTGCCCTACTCCTATCCGGAGGAACTGAGGGCCCGGGGCATCAAGTGCCAGGTCTTCGCCCCGGTGCGGCCCTTCGTCTCCACCCACTACAACAACCGGGACCACCGGAAGATCCTGGTGGTGGACGGCAGGGTGGGCTTCACCGGCGGGGTCAACCTGGCCGACGAGTACATCAACGAAAAGGTCCGCTTCGGCCACTGGAAGGACACCGCTATCATGGTGCGCGGCGAGGCGGTCAGGAGCTTCACGCTGATGTTTTTGCAGATGTGGAACTCCGCCGAGCGGGCCGGCGGCTGCGCCTACGAGCGGTTTTTGCCGGAGCCGGAGACGGTTTCCGTCCCCGACGCCCCCGGCGTGGTCATCCCCTACGGGGACAGCCCCATGGACTCCGAGCGGGTGGGGGAAGCGGTGTATCTGCACCTGATCAACACCGCCCGGCAGTATGTGTACATCATGACGCCCTACCTCATCCTGGACGGGGAGACGGTGACGGCCCTGACGGCGGCGGCCAAGAGGGGCGTGGACACCCGGATCATCCTGCCCCACATCCCCGACAAGACCTACGCTTTCTGGCTGGCCAAGAGCCATTACGCCCAGCTGGTGGACGCCGGGGTGAAGCTCTACGAGTACACCCCGGGGTTTATCCACGCCAAGGTCTTCCTCCAGGACGGCAAGATGGGGGTGGTGGGCACCATCAACTTAGATTACAGGAGCCTCTACCACCACTTCGAGTGCGCCGCCCTGCTGTGCGGCGTCCCGGCCCTGGCGGACATCCGCGCCGATTTCGAGGACACCCTTTCCAAATCCCAGCGCGTCACCCGGGAGAGCGTCGCCCATGAGAAGCTCCATGTGAAATTCTTCGGCGCGCTATTGAAGATCGTGGCGCCTTTGATGTGAGACCGCCGTCGCGGAACGCCCGGGGAGCCCGGAGATTTTCAGAATAACAAACTGACCACAGCATACAGGAAACGGAGGTACCGCCCATGATCAATATTCTCCACGCCGCGGATTTCCATATGGATTCGCCCTTCCACGCCCTGCCGGAGGACAAGGCCGTTCAGCGCCGGCGGGAGCAGAGGGAGCTTCTGGACCGGCTGGCCGCCCAGGCGGAAAAGGCGGACGTGGTACTGCTGGCCGGCGACCTCTTTGACTCCACGGCCTCCTACTGGGAGACGGCGGAGACGCTGACGCGGGTGCTGTCCTCCGTCAAGGCGCGGGTGTTCATCGCGCCGGGCAACCACGACTACTACACCGCCCGGTCGCCCTATGCCTTTATGGAGCTCCCCGAAAACGTCCACATCTTCCGCACGCCCCAGCTGCGGGGCATCGAGATTCCGGAGCTGAACGCCCGGGTCTGGGGCGCGGGCTTCACCGCCGGCGGATGCGAGCCGCTGCTGCGCTCCTTCACCGTCCGGGCCAGCGATAAGCTGGAGCTGATGGTGCTCCACGGCGACGTGGCCGCCAACTCCCGCTACAACGCCATCTCCGAGGAGGACATCGCCCGCACGGGCCTGGACTACCTGGCCCTGGGCCACGTCCACACCTTCTCCGGCATCAAAAAGGCCGGGAACACCTTCTACGCCTACCCCGGATGCCTGGAGGGCCGGGGCTTTGACGAGACGGGGGAGAAGGGGTACATCGTGGGCTCTCTTGACAAGGGGAGGGCCGATCTCTCCTTCCAATGCGCCGGGGGACGGCAGTACCGGATCCTCGAGGCGGATCTGTCCGCATCCGACGACGCCCTGAAGACCGCCTCCGAGGCCGTGGGGGAGGGCTTCCCCCGGGATATCGCGCGGCTGGTGCTGAAGGGGGAGTACCCGGAGGACGTGGATCTGGAGGCCCTTACCCAAGCCCTTTCGGACAAATTCTATCATCTGACCGTCAAAAGCGAGCTTCGCCGCCGCCGGGACCTGTGGGCCGGGGCGGGGGAGGACACCCTGACGGGCATGTTCCTGGCCGATCTGAAGGCCAAATATGAGGAATCCGCCGACGAGGAGAGCCGTCAGCTCCTGGAGCTGGCGGCCCGGTACGGCATCGCGGCCCTGGAGGGCAGAGAGGAGTGGAGACCGTGAAGATAAAGAAGCTCTCCGCCACCTTCGGCAAGCTGAAAAACGCCGTGCTGGAGCCGGGGGACGGCCTCACCGTGGTCGCCGCCCCAAACGAATCCGGCAAATCCACCTGGTGCGCCCTGCTGACGGCCATGCTCTACGGCATCGACACCTCCGAGCGGGACCGGGCGGGCCATCTGTCGGCCAAGACCCGCTACCGCCCCTGGGACGGCAGCGGCATGGTGGGCACCGTGGAGATCGAGGACGGCGGCAAAAGCCTGACCATCCAGCGCACCACCAAGGGCGCCGCGCCCATGAAGAACCTGATTGCCGTCTACACCGGCACCGCCCAGTTCATCCGCCTGCAGGATCCGGATTCCCTGGGCCAGCAGCTGACGGGCGTGTCCCGGCAGGTCTTTGAGCGCACCGCCTTCATCGCCCGGCCCGACATGCGGGTGACCCAGACCTCGGAGCTGGAGAAGAAGATCGCCGGCCTTGTCTCCGCCGGGGATGAGAACACGTCCTACACCGATTCCGACGGGCTTCTGCGCAAGTGGCAGCGGAAGCTCCGCTACAACAAATCCGGCGCTATCCCCGCCCTGGAGCAGGAGCTGCGGGACGTGAACCACGCCTACTCCCTGATCGCCTCCTCCTCCGAGGAGATCGCCGCCCTGCGCTCCTCCATGGCGCGCACCGAGAAGAACATCGAGCTTTTGGAGGAGGATCTGGTCACCCACGACAAGCTGGACGCCCGCGCCGCCGCCCGGAAGCTGACGGAGGCCAAAAAGAGCATGGAATCGGCCCAGGAGCGGGTGGACAGGCTCACCGACGCCCTGACCTTGGACGGCCATCTGATGACCCGTGAGGACACCGCCGCCATCCGGGACACCGCCGCCGCGGTGATGCCCATGAAGAAGGTGGCCAGGGACGCGGAAAAGGCCCTGTGGCACGCGGAGAAGGAGCTGAACGACGCCTCCGCCCGCCGCGCCGCCTCGCCCCTGGCGGTTGTGCCGGAGGAGAAGGCCGCCGCCGATATCCAGCGGGGCCGGGAGCTCCGGGAGAGATCCCTGACGGTGAAGGAGCCCCGGGTGCCCCGGTGGATCCCCGTCCTGCTGTGCGCCCTGGCGGTCCTGGGCCTGGTGCTCACCACGGGCCTGCTGACGCCCCTGTTCCGCCAGGATCCCCAGGCGCTGAAAATGGTGGGCCTCAACATCTGGGGCATTCTGGCCTCCCTGCTGGTGGGCGCGGCGGGACTGGTGCTTTTCTTCATCAAGCTGCCCCACCGGCGCAGCGCCGCCGACGAGCTTAATGAGCTGCTGGCCGCGTACCGGGTCAGCGATATCGGGAAATTAGAGGCGCTGCGGGACACCTACGCGGCCCTTATCCGGGACGAGGAGAGCAAGCGCTCCGCCCGGGACGCCGCCCGGGCCGCCTACGAGAGCGCGGGGAACGCCGCCCGGGAGGCGGAGGAGCGGGCCGTGGCCAGGATCTCCGCCTTTATGCCGGACGTGAAGAGCGGCGAGCAGGTGCTGGAGGCCCTGAACGTCACCGAGCGGGCCATCGACGAGCTGACCCGCGCCCAGTTCGACGCCGTATCCACCCGGAACATCTACGAGACGCTTCTGGCAGGCCAGGATCCGGCGGCCGTGCCGGAGCCGGACGACACCTACCTGCCCATCCCTATGCGCAACCGGGAGGAGACGGTCTCCGCCCTGGAGCGGGCCAAAATACAGCTCAATGAGCAGACCCGCGCCCTGGATCTGGCCACCGGCGCCCAGAGGACGCTGGGCGACCCCGCCGTGATCGAGGGCAAGGCCCTGGCCCTCACCGAGGAGATCGGGGAGCTGAACCGCCGGTACAGCGCCCTGACATTGGCCGTGGAGGCCCTGTCCGAGGCCAATACCAAGCTCCAGACCCGCTTCTCCCCGGAGGTCAGCCGCAAGGCCGGGGAGATCATGTCCCGCCTCACCGACGGGAAATACGAAAAACTCTATTTCGACAAGGGCTTTGACGCGGGGGCCAAGGAGGGGACCAGCCCCGAGACCCACAACGTGCTGGCCCTGTCCGACGGCACCGCCGACGAGATCTACCTCTCCCTGCGCCTGGCCATGTGCGAGCTCCTGCTGGGCGGGGACGACCCCTGTCCCATCGTCCTGGACGACGCCCTGGCCAACTTCGACGACCGGCGCTGTCAAAACGCCCTGAACGTCCTCTTAGAGATGTCCAAAACACGCCAGATCATCCTCTTCTCCTGCCACAGCCGGGAGGCGGACATGCTGGAGAACACCGAGGGCGTCAAGATCATCCGGGGGTAAACAGCGCCCCTGACGGGGGAAAGTCTAATGGTGTGAAGTCAAGAATGCAATAAGAGAAAATTTGCGAAAGAAGTACCCCAAAAGAGTAGTAACTGG
>CANRMY010000096.1 GCA_947631845.1 uncultured Oscillospiraceae bacterium
CCGGACCTGTCCACCTTGCTGGGGTCCTTGCCGGAGAAGCACCCGCCGCCGTGGCCGCCCACGCCTCCGTAGGTGTCTACGATGATCTTGCGCCCGGTCAGGCCCGAATCCCCCACCGGCCCGCCGATGACGAACCGGCCCGTGGGATTGACGTAGATCTTCGTATCCCGGGTGATGTATTTTTCCGGGATCACGGGCTTGATGACCGTGTCCACAATGGCCTCCCGGAGCTTGCCGATCTCGATCTCCGGCGCGTGCTGGGAGGAGACGACGATGGCGGGGCAGCACGCCACGTGCCCGTCGTCATCGTATTGTACCGTCACCTGGGTCTTGCCGTCGGGCCGCAGGAAGGGAAGCTCCCCGCTCTTGCGGACCTGGGCCAACCGCCGGGACAGCTTGTGGGCCAGGGAGATGGGCGCGGGCATCAGCTCCGGCGTCTCGTCACAGGCGTAGCCGAACATCATACCCTGGTCCCCGGCCCCCTCGTCACCGGCGTCGTCGTAGGCGGAATTGACGCCCATGGCGATATCCGGCGACTGCTCGTCGATGCTGGTCAGCACCGCGCAGGAGTTGCAGTCGAACCCGTACTCCGGCTTATCGTAGCCGATCTTCCGGATGGTCGCGCGGGCGATGGCGGGAATATCCGCGTAGCAGTCGGTGGTGATCTCCCCCATCACCAGCACCATCCCCGTGGTGCAGACGGTCTCGCAGGCCACATGGGCCTTGGGATCGTTTTCCAGTATATAGTCCAGAACGGCGTCGGAGATCTGGTCACAGATCTTGTCGGGATGTCCCTCCGTGACCGACTCCGAGGTAAAGATCCTGCTTGCCATATGGTTCCTCCCGGTCGTAGTCATAGTTAATCCACTCTATTGTAACACAAATCGACGGATAAAGCCATATCCTTTTCAAATTTTTTGCCTTACTTTTTCCTTTTTTTCGCGGTTCGCATAAAAAATCCCGTCCGGCCGGCCCTTTCCCCGCCCCGGCGTGCGGCAAGTTCATGAAATGTTTCCCATTGCCCTATGGACTTTTGGGCAAAAGAGGGGTATAATAGGGTTACTATCTATCCGCGAGGTGAGTCCAGGTGAAGGCCATTGACCGCGCCGTAACAAAATTCTGCTACAAGCATCCCAATTTCGGCATCCGCAACCTGATGCTGTATCTTGTGGCCGCCAGCGGGATCTTCTATGTTTTCTACATGATGGATACCACGGGCTCGCTGATGTCCTACATCACCTTCAACCCCGCCATGATTCTGCGCGGGCAGGTGTGGAGGATCTTCACCTTCCTGCTGATGCCCATCGGGGACAATATCTTTTTTGAGATCGTGGCCCTCTACTTCTACTATTTCATCGGCTCGAGCCTGGAGCGCCAGTGGGGCACGGCCCGCTTCACCATCTACTACCTCAGCGGCATCCTGTTCAACGTGGTCTACGGCGCCGTCATCTATCTGATCCTGCTCCCCTCCATGGGGCCGGTAGCCGGGGATTTCGTGGGCTATTCCATGAACGCCTCGTACCTGAATCTCAGCATGTTCTTCGCCTTCGCCTCCATCTGGCCCGACGCCCAGGTGCTCCTGTTCTTCTTCATCCCCGTGAAGATGAAGTGGATGGCGTGGCTGGACGCGGCGTTTTTCCTCCTGTCCATCCTCCGGGACATGGGCAGCTTCCCCATGAACCTTCTGCCCGTGGTGGCGATCCTCAACTTCTTCCTCTTCTGCTGGGGCAATCTGAATCTGAATTTCAAGCGCGACCGGGGCTACTCCAAGCGCCGCTCCCAGTTCAACTCCGCCATCCACCAGGCCAAAAATGAGGAGCGTATGCACGGCTACCGCCACAAGTGCGAGGTCTGCGGACGGACCGACGTCTCCGACCCGGATCTGGAGTTCCGCTACTGCTCCCGCTGTCAGGGCTACCACTGCTACTGCGCCGACCATATCAACACCCACATCCACCATACGGAGTGAGGCTGTTACCGGAAAAAATATCGAATTTGAGTTTTTTTGCAAACTGAACGCCCCGCGTTGCGCGGGGCGTTTTTGTATGCGTTTTAAACTTTTGAGCGGGATTTTCCGCTCAGGTGAACGACGGTCAGCTCCAGGACGGCGGCGGCCGGGATGTCCGCACCGATGTACTTCTCCCGGTGCTCCTCTGTGTCGGTGGGGGCGTATTTCAGGGCCAGGGCGCGCAGGGCCTCCCGTTTTTCCGCCTCGTCCGTCACCTCCCGAAGGAGGCCGAAAGCGATGACGCTGCGATAGTCGGTGGTGTACTGCTGAGGGATCACATGATCCTGGGTCACCACGCAGAAGGAGGCGCGGGGATCGCGCCGGAGCGCGTCCAGCTTATGGCCGCTCTTAGCGCCGTGGAAGAAGATTTTTCCGTCCCGATAGACGTAGCTCAGCGGCACCCCGTAGGGCCAGCCGCCGTCCCCGCTCAGGGACAGGACGCCGCAGGTCCCCTCCTCCAGGAGCTTCTCGCACTGCTCCCGCGTCAGCTCCCGGTCGTGCCGGCGCATGGGCCGGAAGGCCGTATGCTCCGGGTGGGCATTCAAAAATCTGTCCGCCGCCAGCAGCGTCTCCCGGTCGGAGAGGTGGGTCAACTTCACCAGGGCGTCCGCCAGGGGCGTCCACTCTATGGAGGCCACCTCCTCCGGCTGGGCCGTCACGTCCATGGAGTCCGCCCGCGCCAGGAAGAAGAGCACATCCTTCAGGCACCCCTCATAGGGGGAATAGCGGATGGTCCGGGAAAACCCGTCCAGAAACGTCACCTTTAGGGCCGTCTCCTCCCGGATCTCCCTGACCGCCGTCTCGCGCTCCGTCTCGGTCCCCTCCATGTGGCCCTTGCAGAGGGAGGTGTGGCCCTTTTTCATGTGCTCCAAAAGGTAGAGCCGTTCCCCCCGGGCGACGGTGAAGATCACCGCGCCGCAGCTTTTTTCCAGTTTCATAGCATCACCTCAAGCAAATCTGGCCAGGGGCCTTACGCATTTTTCCAGCCCCGCCCTGTCCTCATCGGTAAAATGGCCGGGCTGGGTGCTGTCCATATCCAGCACGCCCCAAAACCGCCCCGCCCCGTCCCGGAGGGGGATCACGATCTCGGAGTGAGTGTCGCAGTCACAGGCGATGTGGCCGGCGAAGCAGGACACCTCCTCCACCACCTGCGCTCTGTCCTCCCTCCAGGCCGTACCGCACACGCCGGCCCCGAAGGGGATGCGGCTGACGGCGGGCCGGCCCTGGAAGGGCCCTAAGATCAGTTCCTCCCCCGCCGCCAGGTAAAAGCCCACCCAGTTGGCCTCCGGAAACGCCTGGGCCAGCACGGCGGAGAAGTTGGCCAGCGCCGCCGTCCTGTCCGTCTCGTCGCCGGTGTAGAGGGCCAGCTGGCGCTCCAGAAAATCGTAAAAGGCCGGTTTCGTCCGGGGGTAGGTCACGGGTTCGTACATAGCGTTCACATCTCTTTCGTTAAATCGACAGCTATCAAAAAAGGGGCTTTCGGCCCCTTTTTTGATGCAATTTTCCGTGTTTTTGCGGTTTTACGCTTTTTTGTGCCTGTCGAAGCAGTCGCGGATCCGGGAGAAGGTGTCGGCGCTGATGTCGTGCTCGATCTTGCACGCCTCCCTGGCGGCGGTCTCCGGCTCCACGCCCAGGCTCTCCAGGATCTCGGTCAGCAGGACGTGGCGCTCGTAGATGCGCTCGGCCACCTCCCGGCCCAGGGCCGTCAGGTGGATATCCCGGCGCTGATCCACGTCGATGTAACCGTTCTCCCGGAGACGGCGCATGGCGATGGAGATGGTGGGCTTGGCGTAGCCCATCTCGGTGGCGATATCGATGGCGCGGACGTACCCCATGCGGTTTTCCAGCATAAGTATGGTCTCCAGGTAATCCTCCCCGGATTCATGTATCTCCAAGCTCGTCCACTCCCTTCAACGGTAAGGTGGGAGAACCTCCGAAGCGGCCGGGGCGTCAGCCCCGCGTTTCCATCAGAGATCCAAAAGATCAGAAGTACTTCTTGATGCCCTCGGTGGCGGCGCTCTCGTCGGCGCTGATGGTCATGGTGAATTTCACATCCTCCCGGGCGGAGAAGGCGTCGCACCAGTCCAGGAACTCCTCAGCCTCGTTGAGGGATTCGGTGCCGGCCAGCTTGAAAAGCCCATCCATGAAGATGTGGGTGATATCGTAATTGCCGGCGCAGAGACCGCTGAGGAAGCCCTTGAGGGCGGTGTAGCCGGTAAGCTTATAGTCGGAAAGCTTGATGAGGCGGACACTCATGGGGACGTCGTACCGGAGGGCGGAATCGCGCTCGATGCAGATCACGTTGCCGTGCTCCTCCTCCGACGCCTTGCGCACCAGCTCGATAAGCCGCTTTGTTTTTCCGTGGCCCTTGAGTCCCATAATGACCTTAACCATAGGGAACACTCCTTTCAGTTTTGGGGGTTGGGGAACCGGCCGGGCGTATGTCCGGCTGTTCCATTGTGTCTATTTTACCATTTTTCCGGGGACGATTCAACAGGAATTTTCGCTGTTTGCGAAAAATTTATAATTTCCCCGGGCGGGAGGCGGCGACGCGGGGCACAAATGGACAGCGGGCGGCGTATTATGGAACGAGGCTCCATTTGAGCCCAGGAGGATTTGGATGAAAACACCCAATTGTTTTGACACAAACGAGCCCTGCGGCTGCGGCGGGAACGTCATCAACTGCGGCGGCGCGGCCACGCCTTGCCCCGGTCCCCGGGGGCCCCAGGGCATCCCCGGCCCCGCCGGCCCTCAGGGCGTGCCCGGGCCTCAGGGCCCCCAGGGGGAAACGGGTCCCGTCGGTCCCCAGGGCCCCATCGGCCCCACAGGCGCCACGGGCGCCACGGGCGCAACAGGCGCGACCGGTCCCATCGGCCCGCAAGGCCCCCAGGGTCCCCAGGGTGAACCCGGCCCCGCCGGAGCCACCGGCGCTACAGGCGCGACCGGCCCCGCCGGTCCCCAAGGCCCTCAGGGTCCCGCCGGCCCCACAGGCGCTACAGGCGCTGCGGGCGCTACAGGCGCGACAGGCCCGCAAGGCCCCGCCGGTGCGGCGGCCACCATTGAGATCGGCACCGTCACCACCGGCGCGCCGGGGACGCCCGCCAGCGTCACCAACACCGGCAC
>CANRMY010000097.1 GCA_947631845.1 uncultured Oscillospiraceae bacterium
TCGATGGCGCCGACGGGGCACTCGCCCTCGCAGGCTCCGCAGTCGATGCAGACATCGGGATCCACAACGTGCTGGCCGTCACCCTCGGCAATGGCGCCGACGGGGCAGACACTCTCGCAGGCTCCGCAGTTGACACAGGCGTCGGTAACTTTTCTTGCCATAAGTATGTACCTCCATATTTATAGTTTTTTCTCTCTATAGGACCGGGCGTCCCTCGCCCTTCAATAGCATTGTAGCACGGATTTGTGAAAAATCAATAACTATTTTACTGAAACGCCGTCGAAAATTGGAAAACTTTAAGAATTTTCCCTTTTGACCAATGAGGAAAGGTCAAACATCTGAAATTCGAAGAAAATTCGCGAAACTTTTTGAAAATCGAAGAGAACGGGAGCTATAGCAAGGTCAGAGAACATCAATGGTCAGGAATGGTCAGAAATCGCCTTTGCGAATCCGGGGCTGGGGCGGTATAATACAGCCATAAGGTCAAAGAAAGTCAAAGTCAAATACCGCAAATAGAGGACAAGGAGATGACACCGATGGGTATTTCGGATGTGATCGCGGATTTTATCAACCAGCTTTTAGACGAGGACTCCACGGCGGAGGTACAGAGGAGCGAGCTGGCCAGCCGCTTCAACTGCGTGCCCAGTCAGATCAACTATGTGATCTCCACGCGCTTTTCCCCGGAGCGGGGGTACGTGGTGGAGAGCCGCCGGGGCGGCGGCGGGTACATCCGCATCCGCCGGGTGCAGGCGGATCCCGCCCTGCTGGTGATGCACACGGTGAACGCCATCGGCGGATCTGTGGATCCGCGCACGGCGGCGGCGCTGCTGGAAAACTGCGTAAACGCCGGGGTGCTGGAGGAGCGGCTGGCCCATATGATGCTGGCGGGGATCTCCGACCAGGCCCTGCGGCCCGTGGATCCGGCGGGCCGGGACATCGTGCGGGCGGCCATTTTGAAGCAGATGCTGCTGAGCGCGGTATGACCCTGAAACAAAAACGTAAATAACAGGCTTAACATTTAAAGGAGGAAAAAACTTATGAAATGCACAAATTGCGGCAAGAATAACGCTGTGTACCATTATCACTTCGATCTGAACGGGGAGACCCAGGAGGCGCACCTGTGCGCCGAGTGCGCCGGGAAGCTGGCGCCGGAGAAGGAGTTCGCCGCCAAGTCCCGGAAGCTCTTTGGCGACATGTTCGACGACGGCTTTTTTGACGGGAGCCTTTTCGGCCGGGAGCCCTTCGGCGGGAACATGCTCAAGGGCTTCTTCGGGGGCGATCCCTTTGAGAGCTTCTTCGGCGGCGCTTTCAGCCCCTTTGCCCTGCTGGGGACGCCCAGGATCGAGATCAGCTTCCCGGAGGCGGAGCGGAGCGAGTCTGTCACCGGCAGTACGGAGACCGCGCCGCAGAAGGCGGCGGTGGATCCGGAGCTGGCGAAAAAGCGCCGGATCAACGAGCTCCGGGCGCAGATGAAGGCCGCCGCCGAGAGCGAGGACTATGAGAAGGCCGCCGCGCTCCGGGATCAGCTCCGGGCGCTGGAGGGGGAGAAGGGCGAGTAACCCGGATCCCCGCCGTTCACAGGGCCGCCCCATGGCGGCCCGTTTGCTTGAAGTGTTTGTTTGCGCATAGGAGGTGCTTATCTTATGAGAAATGATGACCGTTTCACCGAGAGGGCCAGGAACGTGCTGAATCTGGCCCATGAGAAGGCCGCGGAGCTGGGCCACGGGTACGTGGGCAGCGAGCATATCCTGCTGGGCATCGTCTGCGACGGCGGCGGCGCGGCGGCCAGGATATTGCGGGATAACGGCGTGGACGAGGAGCTGGTACGTCTGTCCATCGAAAAGCTGGTGGGCCGGGGCGAGAGCGCCGACACCACCGTGCAGGGGCTGACGCCCATGGCCAAGACCGTCATCGAGCTGGCCGTCCGGGACGCCATGCGCCTGGGTCACACGTATGTGGGCACGGAACACCTGCTGATGGGCATCCTGCGGGAGGGCGACAGCGTGGCGGCCAGGATCCTCACCATGTCCGGGGTGGATATGAACCGGGTCTACACCGAGCTTGTGGATCTCTTTGATCCCGCCGTGCGCCGCGCCGCCGACCGTCAGCGGAGCGTCAGCCACCCGGAGACGAAGACGCTGGACCAGTTTTCCCGGGATCTCACCGTTCTGGCCGCTCAGGGGCAGCTGGATCCGGTGATCGGCCGTGACCGGGAGGTCCAGCGGGTCATCCAGATCCTCTCCCGCCGCACCAAGAACAACCCGGTCCTCATCGGCGAACCGGGCGTGGGCAAGACAGCCATCGCCGAGGGACTGGCCCAGAAGATCGCCGCCGGGGACGTGCCGGAGAATTTGCAGCAGAAGCGGGTCGTCTCCCTGGATCTGACCGGCATGGTGGCCGGCACCAAGTACCGGGGGGACTTTGAGGAGCGCATCAAGAACGCCCTGGAGGAGGTGCGCAAGGCCGGGGACGTGATCCTGTTCATCGACGAGCTCCACACCATCGTGGGCGCCGGCGCGGCGGAGGGGGCCATCGACGCCTCCAACATCCTGAAGCCCGCCCTCTCCCGGGGGGAGATCCAGGCCATCGGCGCCACCACCCTCAGCGAGTACCGCAAATACATCGAGAAGGACGCCGCCCTGGAGCGGCGGTTCCAGCCGGTGCAGGTGGACGAGCCCACGGAGGAGGAATCCGTTCAGATCCTGCGGGGTCTCCGGGACAAATATGAGGCGCATCACAAGCTGACCATCACCGACGAGGCCATTGAAGCCGCCGTGAAGATGTCGGCCAGGTATATCTCCGACCGCTATCTGCCGGACAAGGCCATCGACCTCATCGACGAGGCCGCCTCGCGGGTGCGGATGGAGTCCTTGAAGCTGCCGCCCGATCTGAAGACGCTGGAGGCCGAGGCCGCGGCCCTGGGCGCGGAGAAGGAGGCCGCCGTCCGGGATCAGGACTTCGAGCGGGCCGCCAGGCTCCGGGACGCGGAAAAGGCCAAGCGGGCCGATCTGGAGGATGTCCGCAGACGGTGGCAGAGCGGAAAGACCGGCCCCGGCAAGCGGGTGCTGGCTGAGGACATCGCCGCCGTGGTCTCCGGCTGGACAGGCATCCCCGTCACCACCCTCACCGAGGACGAGGGCCAGCGGCTTTTACGCATGGAGGAGACGCTGCACAAGCGGGTAGTGGGCCAGGAGGAGGCCGTCACCGCCGTGGCCAGGGCCATCCGGCGCGGACGCGTGGGCCTCAAGGATCCCCGCAGGCCCATCGGCTCCTTCCTCTTTTTGGGCCCCACGGGCGTGGGCAAGACGGAGCTGTGCCGCGCCCTGGCGGAGGCCATGTTCGGAGACGAAAACGCCATGATCCGGGTGGACATGTCGGAATATATGGAAAAGCACACGGTTTCCAAGCTCATCGGCTCCCCTCCGGGCTATGTGGGCTTCGAGGAGGGCGGCCAGCTCACCGAGAAGGTGCGCCGTCACCCCTACTCCGTGGTGCTCTTTGACGAGATCGAGAAGGCCCACGAGGACGTCTTCAACATCATGCTCCAGATCATGGACGACGGGCGGCTCACCGACTCCCAGGGGCGGCGGGTGGACTTCCGCAACACCGTCATCGTCATGACCTCCAACGTGGGCGCCCGTAACATCACGGAGAAGGCCAAGACCCTGGGCTTCTCCACCGGAGAGACGGCCGGGGACACCGTCAGCGACCGGCGCATCCGCGAGGCGGTCATGGGCGACCTGAAGCGGACCTTTAAACCGGAATTTTTGAACCGCATCGACGAGACCATCGTTTTCCACCAGCTGACCCGGGATGAGATCCGCCGAATCAGCCGGAACATGCTGGAGACCGTCGCCAGACGCGTGGAGGCCATGGAGCTGAAGCTGGAGGTCACGGACGCGGCTGTGGACGCCCTGGCCGAGGCGGGCTTCGACCCGGTGTACGGGGCCAGGCCCCTGCGGCGCAAGATCCAGTCCACGGTGGAGGACGCCCTGGCCGAGCGGATGCTGGAGGGCAAAATCAAAGCCGGCGACACCGTCCTGGTGGACGCCGCCGAGGGAAAAGTCACCGTGGCGGCCAAAGGACCGGCCTTGACCCGGTGAGGGGAATAACGGTGTCCGCCTTACCCCGGCGGGGAGTTTATAAGGTGTCCGCCTTATAGGGCGGAGGGGATTTTCTTTTCTCCTTTTGGATTTCCAAAAGGAGAAAAGAAACAAAAGAGGAAAAGAAACCAGGGGAGGGATTTCCACGTCGTCGCGGAAGCCGCTTAACCTCGGGCTCTCGTCCTTACCGACGCCGCTTAACCTCGCCCTCCAAGTATTCGGGCTCAGGCGCAGGCGTCGGACGTCCTCTCCCCGCCGGGCCACAGCCCGGCGGGGTTCTCTTTCGCCCTCAGGCGCAGGCTTCGCTCCTCCTTTCCCCATCGGGCAACAGCCCGATGGGGGCCCCGTCTCCCCTGGACCCCACCTTTTAAAAACGACCACACAGGGGCTTGCGAGCCCCTATGTGGAGAACCCCGGGGAGCGCCCGCGGGGAAACCGGTGTGGGAAATAGGATATTCCCACGCATGGAGTTTTCCGGTAATTCGGCGGGCCGCCTGGAGAGGCGGCCCCTACGCGTCTATGGGAAGATTTTTTGGAAGTCGGTACACGGGCCGGCCGGGTGTCCGGCCCGTACGACACGATACGCTTTACTTGCTACGCAATCCTGAACGGAATCTAAG
>CANRMY010000098.1 GCA_947631845.1 uncultured Oscillospiraceae bacterium
AGTAGCCCGGGGTGTCGATGATGTTGAGCTTGCAGCCCTTGAACTCCGCGAACATGGTGGTGGCGGAGATACTGGTCTGGCGGCGGATCTCCTCCGCGTCGTAGTCGGAGACGGTGTTGCCCGCGCCCACGGATCCCTGTCTCGTCACGGCCCCGGCGACAAAGAGCATGCTCTCCGCCAGGGTGGTCTTGCCGCTCCCGCCGTGACCGAGGAGCGCGATGTTGCGAATTTTTTCAGCAGCGTAGCCCATAGATGTATGATCCTCTCGTAATTTTAGTTGAGCGGCTCAGGTCGGCGGGGGCCGCCTTGAGTCACATTGTCGGTGATTAATACTAATATCTATTTAAAAGGAGACACCGAGCGGCGAGGATTTTTCGTGTCAGGCAAGGAAGACGCCGCAGGGAATACCCGTTGGTATTTCCAAGGCGGCTGACGAAGCATGGCGCGAAAAAGACCGACGCGAATGTCTTGTTTTAATTAGATATTAGTATAAGCCCATCTGAACATTCATTATAATACAGATTGACTGAATTGACAACATTTATTTTCTGTTTTTTGGGGATTTTTCTCTCATGCTCCGCCTGGGCGCCGGTCATTTGATCCTTTTCTTCACGATCTGGCTCATTATGTAAACAAACGCGCCCACCAGAGACATGTAGAACAGGAGATTGAGGGCGCTGGCGGCGGCGAAGGCCCCGGCCCAGCACAGGTAGAACATGACCACGGCTCCGATGGCCGTCCCGGCGCAGGTGATGGCCGTATTCAGCAGGGTGGCCGTTCTCAGGAGCCGGCCCCGGGTAATGACCTCCGCGAAGGGGGCAAGGCCGCCCCGGCACAGGACGGCGGAGATGCCGCTGCCCTCGGGGAGCTCGTTCTGGCTCAGGGCGTAGGCCGTTTCGATGGGGAGATACTCCACCCCGTCCATGGACACCTTGAACCGCTGGGAGATGGTGTTGGGCGTCACGTTGAAGTCCCGCACCGCCATCAGGATATTCGTCCTGGTGCCCAGCAGCGCCACAAGGGCGGACTGCACGGAGCTGGCGGGCACATAGGACAGGGTGAAGAAGCACGTAAGCTCGTCGTTGATGGCGGCGAACACGTTGCCGGCGGCGTTCATGGCGTCCGGCACCCGCAGGCCCATCAGGCTCATGAAGGCCCCGGTGCCCACCAGCACCCGCTCGCCGTCCACCAGGCCCCCGATGCCGCCGCCGTCATAGCAGGCGAAATCGTCCACCCGGCGGCGGGCCAGGTTCTGGCTCTTCAAAAGCTCCTCAAAGACGCGCCGGAGACCGGAATCGGAGGTGATGATCACCGACGAGGCGGCGGAGATGACCTTCTGCTGGTCAACGCCCTCGAACATCTTCACCCCGTCCAGCTTGACGCTGCCCACGGGGAACACGTCAAGATCGGTGATCAGCGCGCCGTCGGAATCGGAGATATCCTGGGCGCCGACCCAGCCCGCCAGGGCCCCGCCGGAGCGCTTCACCGCGGCGGCGGCGTATTTGAAGGGCAGGGCGAACAGCGCCGTGGCCGGGAAGGCCGCGCACACGGCGGTCATGATGGAGAAGGCGTGGGTAAAGCCGCCGGCGCTGCCGTGTCCCACCGTGGACAGGAACGCCATCACAAAGGAGACGATCACCAAAAGCGGCGCCAGGTCGTCGTAAAACCGTTCGGCAAAATCGGGGCTGGTGAGCTTGGTATAGAAGCCGAAGGTCTCCCCGGATACCTTCTTCAGCACCCGCCGGCCCTCCATCCCGTCGGCGTCGGAAGCGACGCCGGAGATATTGGAGGAGGCCTTCGCGCCGCGCAGGCTGTCGCAGTAGGCCATATACATGGATTTTCTGGCGCTGACGGCCCCCATCAGGGAGATGACCGACAGCACCGCCATGGGCAGTCCCCGCTCATAATTGCCGGTGACCAGCATCGCGAAGCCGTCCGCCACCGACATCAGCGTGGAGACGAACACCAGCGACTCCGCCCCCGGCTGGAGGGTCAGGATATCCTGGAAGCCCCGGGTCAGAACGTCCATCCCCAGAGCGGCGGCCAGAAGCTCCATGATGAGCAGGGCGGCGGTGTTGGCCTTCCAGGTGTGGCCCAGAAGGGGCATGGCGCGGCCCGTGGAGAAAAGCCAGGTGGTCAAAATCATCAGGACCGAAAGGACAAAGAGGCCCAGCAGCCGGAACCGCAGAGAGGGGATCCTGGCGGCGTATTTCATAGCCGTCCGCTTGAAGTCGGGATCCGGCTCGATATCGTAATACTCCTCTTCCTCTTCTTCCCCGCTGTCGTCCTCGAAGTCCTCCTCCGGGGGCTCCTCCCCGAAGTCGTCCTCCGGCTCCTCCGGCAGGGCGGCGCGGGCGTTCTCTCTCCCGGCGCGCCTTCCGAAAAGCCCCCGGCGGGGCCTCTCCTCCTGAGGCTCCTCCTCTTCGTCGAAGTCCGCCGGCTCCCCGGCGTCCTCCTCCGGCTCCGCCTCCAGGTCGCGGATCTCCTCCGCGCCCCGTCCGGCGTAGTCCGCGCCGCCGTCTCCGGCCTGCACGGGCGTGTCAAAACCGGCTCCGCCCAGGGAGTCGATGAATTTCTCAATGCCCTCCCGCCTTGTGGGCTCCGGTTCCTCAAAGGCGGACAGGTCGATCTCCGGCGGCGTCTCATAGGCCGGCTCCGCCGCCGTCTCGCCGTATTCCCGGCGGGGCGCGGCCTCCCGGCGGGGCGCTTCGGGCTCCGGCTCCGGCACAGGACGGTCCTTGGCCTTCTTCCGGCGGAACAGGCCCCGGCGGGGCTTTTCCTCCTCCGGCTCCGGCTCGTCTGGCTCAGGCTCCCGGTCCACCGGCAGGGTCTCCCGTTCGGGGACCGGCTCGGTCAAGGGGCCCGCGGGCTCTGTCCACTCGGATCCACCCGCGGAGCGGTTCAGTCTCTCAAAGGCGGGGGAATCAAAGAACCGGCGGATATCTTCGTCGGTCATGGGCTGATCGCCGGAACCAGGCCGATCGACAGGCGCAGGCTCCGGGGCGCTCTTTTCCGGTTTCTCCGGCTCCTCCGGGCGCGCGGGAGCGGAGGCCGCCGGGGCGTTCTCCCCCAGCACCTCCCGCAAAATGTCGTCGGTCTTGCGCTGCAGCTCCTCCGCCGGGGTCTTTTTGTCCCCGTCCAAAAAAGCGCTGCCCTTGTACTCGGCCAGAATGGACTCCAGGGAGAAGCCCTCCTCCGCGCCGTAGTCGCCCGACAGGTCAAGATCGTCCCATAAATTTTTGTCGTTTGCCATGCTTGAACCCTCCTCGTCGCCGGGTTTGCAGTCTCTAAAGAGGTATCGCGACCTTTGTGACAGTCTGTCAATTTGATATTTTTTCCGGCGACATGCGCGTCGGAAAAAATTCCTTTTGTCGCACAAGCGTGCGCTCTGCGTGCGCGCAGGGCGACAGCAGGGGGAAATTTCTGAATTTCGCAAAATTCAGATATTTTTCCCGCACGTTCCCCTTACCGAAAAAGCCCGTCAGGGCTTTTTCGACAGTCTCTGCCGGATCGCCTCGTACAGCACGATGGCCGCGCTGGCGGAGGCGTTCAGAGAGGAGATGTGTCCCTTCATGGGGATGGAGAGGGTGAAGTCGCAGCTCTCCGCCACCAGCTTTCTCATGCCCTCCCCCTCGGAGCCGATGACCAGCGCCATGGGTCCCCGGAGATCCGTCTCGTAAAGGCTCTTTTCCGCGTCCGCCGCGGTGCCGTAGATCCACACCCCGGCGTCCTGAAGCTCCTTGATGGCGGCGGTCAGATTGGGCACCCGCGCCACGCGCATATATTCCACCGCCCCGGCGGAGGTCTTGGACACCACCGCCGTCAGAGAGGCGCTGCGCCGCTTGGGGATGATCACCCCGTGGGCGCCCACGCACTCGGCGGTGCGGATAATGGCCCCCAAATTGTGCCCGTCGGTGACCTCGTCGCACAGGACGATCAGCGGCGCTTCGCCGCGCTCCCCGGCGTAGTCCAGAATGTCCCGGACGGAGCAGTAGTCCTTGACGGCGGCCAGCGCCACAATGCCCTGGTGCGCCCCCGTGACGCTCATGGAATCCAGCTTGCGCCGGTCCACCTCCACCACCACGGCCCCGGCGTCCCGGGCCTGGGCGGCCAGGCGTCTGAGGCCCGCGTCGGTATCCCCGGCGGCGATAAAAACCTTATTCAGCGTCCTGCCGGCCTTCAGCGCCTCGTTGACGGCGTTCCGGCCCTCCAGGCAGCTCTCCTCCCGCTCCGGCTCCCGGTTTTCCCCGGCCGCCTGAGACGGGGGCCTTTTGTAGTCCCTGCGCGGGCTCCTCCTGTTGTCCGTCATATCCGCTCCCTCAGCGCGTCCACCATGTCCAGCCGCTCCCAGGGCAGCTCCACGTCCGTCCTGCCGAAGTGGCCGTAGGCCGCCGTGGGCAGATAGATGGGGGCCAGAAGGCCCAGCCGGGAGATGATCCTGGCGGGGCGCATATCGAAAAGCTCCTGGACGAGCCCGGCCAGCTTCTCATCCTCCAGAACGCCCGTGCCCATGGTGTCGATGTGGACGCTGACGGGCTTCGCCACGCCGATGGCGTAGGCGATCTCGATCTGGCACCGGCGGGCCAGGCCCGCGCCCACGATGTTTTTGGCGATATACCGGGCCATATACGCCCCGGACCTGTCCACCTTGCTGGGGTCCTTGCCGGAGAAGCACCCGCCGCCGTGGCCGCCCACGCCTCCGTAGGTGTC
>CANRMY010000099.1 GCA_947631845.1 uncultured Oscillospiraceae bacterium
AGACGGCATGATTAAAAATGTAAAGAACATCACGCGGCAGGACAAGGAGCCGTATTTTGTACCCAAGAGGGTGCAGGGCGTGATCCCCATCTCCTGCGTGTGGCCGGACGGCGTTTTCAAGGTGGGAGCCAAGTTCTCCAAGACCTACCGCTTCACGGACATCAATTACATGGTGGCAAGCCGTGAAGACAAGGAGGGAATGTTCCTGACGTATTCAGAACTCTTGAACAGCCTTGACAGCTCCGCCACCACCAAGCTCACCATCAGCAATCACCGGCAGAACCGGGGCAGCTTCGAGGAATCTATCCTGATGGCCATGCGCGGCGATGGCTTGGATGAGTACCGCAAGGAATATAATCAGATGCTCATAGACAAGGCCACGAAGGCTATGAAAGAATCTCGTGGCAGGGATGGACGCTAATCAGGCAATTTTAGAATTGAGCCAAGGAATAATTACCTTGACAATACAGCGCACAGTGGTATATACTATAAGTGGATGAAGGGCGGCATCCCTTCGGTGCGACTGGCACCTAAAATCCGAAATGTATGCCGGACTTGAGCCGGACAGTCGGCGGGCGACGGAAAAACCCGAAACTATGCGATTGAAGGGGATATGTTTCCTCGAAAGAATCGCTTGTCGGCGGACGACAGTAAAACCAGTCTTTTTAGAGGGGGGCGAGTGGCGTTGCGGCGTCGCAGCCCTCCTCTTTTTGAGAGAAGGTCAGAGAAAATGGCAAGAACGAAAGCGGACGCAATCAAGACCGTTGTGGAATGCGCGGAACGGTTTGAGGCAGAACTGAACAAGAAGAATCTTTTGCTTATATGCACAGATAAACACAGGCGCGTCAGTTCAATAGAGCTTACATTTCATAGCTGGAATTATCTCCACCTGACCGGCCTGAAGTCGAGTGCTGCACTAACTGCCCAACAATTTTATGAACGGTGTCTTGCACATAGACTAAGCCCCAATGATTTCGAGTTTTCAGAGGACGGGACTTCAGAGCTTAAACTCGACATTTTACCTCATGTTATATGCAAGAACCTTATGGCCAACTCCATAGGAGATTTTAACGGTAAAAGTCCACGCCTTTTCACGGAAAAGCTGGCAGGAGGGCAAAAGGCTTGCATCGGTTTTGCTATCGATGGGAATTTAGATGAATATGTTCCTAATACGCTCCTAAAGGGCGATATCCGGGATTATATCAATAATCCCCGGAGGATCATCGCCGTGTTCCGTAAGCCCATGCAAAATGATTTATATGAGGAAATTACATATCTTGCAAAGAAAATTGTCTGGAAGGACATCGCTTTTCCCGAACCGTATGAACCGTTGCGTGAACAAATCCTCGCAATTCTGGGCGGCAAGGGCGAGGCTTAAAGATAGTGTTTTTATTGGCACACACGACCTAACTTGTACTCATATCTAATGTCGGTTTTTCGCCCCCTTGCTAATCGCCAGCTAATTGGAAAGGCAAAAAATATCCGAAAATAACAGGAAAATACGGTAAATAACTGATAACGTGAAAAGCAAAAAATCCAGCAATATCAACGGTTTTCAGTGATTTACGGTGAATAACAAACATCGTTTTTGGTCTACTCCTAAGCGAAAGGCCACGCGTTCGAATCGCGTCAAGGGTGCCAGGGATCCCGGATGTTCGTTCGAATATCCGGGATTTTCGCAACTATTTTTGCTGATTTCTTTATCACGATAAATGTAGGCAGCCGTAGGCATCTGGAAAGATCACCGTTCATGCAAGATAGTCGATGAAGGAAGAAGGCAGCCGCACGGTAGGCGGAGCAGGAGGGATGCTCTGCCGAAAGAAGCCCTGATCGCGGTTGAACGTTGATAGTAGATTTTTTCACATCTGCGTGGTATAATCCATCTTATAGCACCATATCGAAGATATGTGTAGAAGTCGATCCATAGGAGATACAAAATGGCTAACTTTACGAAGAAAGCGATCCAGGAATCCTTTCTGAAATTACTGACGGAGCGGCCGCTGTCCCAAATCACGATCAAGGATATTGTGGCGGATTGCGGCATCAATCGAAACACCTTTTACTACTACTTCGAGGATATGCCAAAACTCATTGAAAGTATTGTGGAGGATGATGCCGCAAAAATCATTCAGTCCTATCCCACGATAGAAAGATTCGAGGACTGTCTGGACGCGGCAATTACGCTGGCGCTTGCAAAAAAGCGTGCGGTACTGCATATTTATCACTCGGCAAACCGGGAAATCTATGAGATGTACTTATGGAAAGTCTGTGATCATACGATCAATGCCTATGTTACATCTGTCCTGCGCGGAAAAAAGATTCGGGAAAGCGACCTTTTCATCGTAAAAGAGTATCTGTCCGGTCTTGCCTTCGGCATCTTTTCCAGATGGCTGAAAAACGATATGAACGATGATATTCGGGGTATGCTCTCACGCCTGATGGAGATCAAGAAAGGAATGATCGAAGAGATGATCCTATGCTGTGTTAATGAGTAAGGTGACGGGAGTCGAACCCACGCCGCTCCACGCGGGCCCTTTTCGGCGCTTTTCGCCTCGTTGTCGTCGCCTTGCGTCAGCAAGGCTTCCTTCGCCTCGCCGAAAATCCCTCGAAAATTGCTCCGCGTGGAGTGCGAAGCAGTTTCTGGCGAGCGGATTTGTGTCCAGGCAAGGCAAAGCCCGCAGGGAATACTTTCGTATTGTCAAGGGCTTTAACGCAGCATGGGCGCAAATCCGCCGTCAGAAACCGACGCGGGTTCGACTCCCGTCACCTTAAATTCAGACAAATGCCACCGTTTGCCTGAAAATCGGTCATTTTTATGTCCCGTGTCTGATTATCGGACACGGGACTTTTTGTGTCTGTAGGCAAATCAAATGAGCCGGATTACAATAGAGACAAACAAGCAAAGGAGGTTTGCTTCAATGAAGATGCGATCTGTAGCACCAATGAAAATCGCGAAAATCGGATACATCGTCATGTCTGTTCTGTTCTGCGCAGCCGGTGTTCTCTTTATTGCCATGCCAGAAATGTCAACGGAAATCATCGGCGTTTGTATCGGCATCGCAATGATCCTTTTCGGCATTGTCAAGCTGATCGGGTATTTTTCAAAGGATCTATTCCGATTGGCATTCCAGTTCGATCTGGAATTCGGGATCCTGATGATCATACTCGGCGTGATCGTCCTTATTAATCCCGAGAACCTGATGGTATTTATCTGCATTGCTCTTGGGATTTCCATTCTGCTGGACGGTCTGTTTAAAATCCGAATCGCCATGGATTCCAGACAGTTTGGAATCAAAAGCTGGTGGCTGATCCTGTCTCTGGCAATCGTTACCGGAGTGATTGGTGTTTTCCTGATTGCGGATTCGGTCATTGGATCGCAGATTCTGTCGGTTCTATTGGGACTCACACTTCTTTCGGAGGGCATTTTGAACCTGTATACGGTAATCAGTACCGTTTTGATCGTCAAAAATCAAGCGCCGGATAGCTTTGAAGTAGAGGCATTTGAGATTGACGGAAAGGAAAGGTGAAAGACATGAAATTTTCAAAAGCGGTTGTAAAATACCGGGTTCCGATTCTGATTCTGACCTTGGTTCTCCTGATCCCATCGGTTTTGGGGATGACCCATACACGCATTAACTACGATATGCTGACCTATCTGCCGGAGGATATGGAGACCGTTATCGGGCAAAACGAGCTATTAGAGGATTTCGACAAGGGCGCCTTCGCATTCCTCATTGTGGAGGATATGCCGGGCAAGGATGTGGCGGTGCTGAAAGAGCAAATCTCTGAGGTCGATCATGTGGACACCGTCCTGTGGTACGATTCTGTCGCCGACCTTTCCATCCCGATGGAACTGCTGCCCGATAAAATCTACAACGAATTTAACACAGATAATGCCACCATGATGGCCATCTTTTTCGACAGCTCCACCTCCTCCGACGTCACCATGGACGCGGTACGTCAGATCCGCGGGATCGCCGGCAAACAGTGCTTCCTGTCGGGACTTACAGCTATGGTGGTAGATCTCAAGGACTTGTGCGAACGGGAGGAGCCCATCTATGTGGGGATCGCCGTGGTGCTGGCGCTGTTCGTCATGCTGCTTCTGTTGGATAACTGGCTGACGCCGTTTGAAATGAAAAAGTCTTCAATAAAAATTATTGCGCTTCTTGTTTTAAGGTGTAATACCGCCATGTGCAGGCGAGGATTTTTTTAACAGGTTATCCCCGTGCGTAAGAGTGGCTATGTAGAAAGTAGCTGCTTCGGATAAGCAGCGCAGCGGCGGTATCAGACCATCGCAAAGAAAATCCCTCCAAACTCGAAACGGGTCTGGAAGGATGTTTTAACTCATAAGGGCATGGCAAAACCGCCCGCCAAAACTCCGTTTTTTTATTTGGTGGGCGT
>CANRMY010000100.1 GCA_947631845.1 uncultured Oscillospiraceae bacterium
CTTGAAGGCCGCTGTAATAGCGTCCCCGTCACGGGCCTTGAAGAAAACCAGATACCGGGGCGGGTCAGAGCTGCGGTCCTTTTTCAGCGCGTAGTCCACGCCGTACTTCCGGGCCACCCGGTCAAAGTCCCGGATGTTGCTGTCGGTGATTTCGATGTTGGCCACGCCCTGATTCTGTCCCACCAGCTCCTTCACCGTCTGCTTGCCCTTGGGCTTGACGGGGCCCTCGCGGGACTTGTTCTTGCGGTAGGCCAGATATTTGGAAATGGCGTTTTTCAGTACGCGGCCTGTCATTTTCGTAGTGGTGATAGCCAGAGTCAGGGTCTTGTTTTCCACTTCCTCCTGCACAGGCGTCACCTCCCTTCACGCAAAATAGCGCCATTTAAGACGCCCATCCCACCACGAAAACCACGGTCAGCACCTGTTCATTGACGGCCTTGCTGGTAGCGGAAACCACGGCGGCGTAATTAAGGGGCAGGGACGCGCCTTTGGCGATCTGCCATGCGGTGGTCTTTGCCTCGGTGGAGCCGGTGACGGTGCTGGACTCTCCGTTGACGGTGAAGCCGATGCACTTGGAGTTGACTTTCGCGTTTGCCATGTTAGTGGTGTAGGGCACCAGCGTCCAGCCGTTGGCGGCCTCAAAGGTCACGCCGGTCACTGTCACCGCACTCGTGGAGTTGTTGACGATCTGCGCCGTTGTCGCGGCGTAGATTTGGCCGGTTTGGGACATCCCCAGGCTCAATGAGGTGGGGACCGTCACGGAGAACCGGGTCATAAGGTACTGACAGCTGTCGCAGTTGCCGTCCCCGTCGCTGTCGGCGTGGCTGGCCGTCTCTGTGGCGGTGTAGCCACAGTCACAGGCGTTTGTCCGGCTGTGCTGTGTGTCAGATACAGACCCCCACCGGCCGGGGACCATGGTGTGGGCGGCGTACTCCGTGCCGGAGTAGCCGCAGGAGCAGGATTTTGTGCGCTTATGCTGGGTCGCGTCGTGTTGCGTCCAGCTCCCGTAGGTCAGCTCGTGGCTTTTTGTCTCCGTTGTGGAGTACCCACAGGAGCAGGAGACGGTACGCCGGTGTTGGGTGTCGGAGACGCTTGACCATGCGCCAGTTACCAGGTCATGGGGTTCCGTCTGCGTTGTGGAGTAACCGCAGGAGCAGCTTACTGTCCGCTTGTGCTGGGACGAGCCGGTGGAGGTCCAACTCCCGTAGGTCAGAGAGTGGCTTTTGTACTCGTATTCACTGTATCCGCAGATCGAGCAAGTCTTTGTGCGCCGGTGCTGGGTAGAGGAATAGCTTGTCCAAGAACCGTAGGAGAAGCTGTGACTGCTGTAAGAGGTGGAGCCGACATAGGAGCCGCACTCCGAGCAATAGTTTCTAACGGAGTGCTGGGTCGAGCTGTACTGCCCGTAGGAAGTGGTGGTGGAGTGGCTGGCGTATTCATAGCCGCTCCAGTCTCCGTAGTCACAGCTCTTTGTACGCCGGTGCTGGGAGCTGGAATAGTAGCTCCAGCTGCTGTAACTATACGGACCATGGGTGGTGCCGGAGCTGACAACTTTGCCGCAGGAGTTACACCGTTCCTCCCAATCGCACCCGGTTGTGTAGGAGCGACTGGTTGACGGATGAGCACAGGCTTTTGAGTAACCGCATAGGGTACAAACATCCCCGCTGAATGTATGCGAGAGCCAAAATGAGTTTATGCTTGACTTGTGGCAAACGTTGCACCTGACCCCAGCACTGTGATAAGTCTCGTCCTCCGGCTCATAGCCGTAATATTCCCAGTCGCATTGGACCGAATCGGGACATATACACGAGCCTATGCTGCAGTCGTGGTAGGAGAGAGGCATGACCTCGCCCAGCGCCTCGCACATCTCGTGACTCAAAATTGAGGAGGCATCCAGATTAGAAAAGCCGTCAAACCAGTATTCAAGAGTCTCGATTTCCGGCTGCTCATCGTAGTCGAACATGACGGCCACGATATTTTCCTTGTCGATGTTGCGCCAAGGCTGGTCGTCGGCGGAGGAGAAAGCCGGAATATAACCTCTGCCCCCGATATGGAGTACGCCGAAAGGGTCAGTCCTCCAAATCAACTCGCCGTCACTCACGTCGGAATTGCCGTCCTCCGTGTGGACGTGCCCATCGTCGCCGTCGTCCGCCCACGCCAGCGTGGGGAGCGCCGTCATCACCAGCACCAAAGCCAGCAGGACGGACAGAGTACGCTTTGACCTTTCACGTCTATTCTTCATACGCCCTCCTTAATCCACAAAGGCAAAGGTGATGATGACGCTTGCCGCCTCCAGATTCTCCACATTCTTGGCGTCCCCGGAGATTTTTGCGTAATACGTCAGGGGCAGGACGCCGCCCGGAGCGAGGTCCGGGAACGCCGTGGCGTTGATGGTAAGCTCGCCGGGACCGGTGGTGGGACAGCCGTTTATTTTCAGGGCAATCGTCTGACTGCCGGAGAAGTTTTCGTAGCTGCCGACCTTATACGCCCCGTTCTTGACTGTGATGCCCGCCACGCGCACGGCGCTCATTTTGGAATTGTTCACGATTTTGGCGCTGTCCGCCACAACGACGGTGCCATTGATGATGTGGATCGGGAGGGACGCCGGGACGGTGATGTTGACCGCCCTGTACTCGTTGTCCACCGTCAGCGTCACGGGGACCGTAGCCGTGGTGGAGCTGTCGGCAAGGGCGGTCATGGACATGGAGAGCATGAGAGCCAGGGCGAGAAGAACCGCGATAGTTTTACGCTTCATAAGCCTTCCTTTCCGCAGGGGGACGGCGCAAGCCGTCCTCCCGCTTTTTATTGACCTCACTCTACCGTGTCCCACTCGATGACGAACACCACATTGGCGATGGTGTCGGCCTTCATGGAGCCGGAGAGGGGCGTCACGATAGCGGAGTAGGAGATGTTTGCGATGTTGTGCTTCGGGTCGCCCACACCACTCATGTAACACCCGGCGACGGGGGCGGAGATGAGGACCTGGACGGATTCATCCGAGGATGTCTGGACCTGAGTGCCGGCCCCGATGGTGAGGGCAAAGCCCAGCTTATTGGCGTCCACCTTCTCGGATGCCAGCGTGGACTTGTTACCAAAGGCCGTCAGGTGCCAGCCGGAGGCGGCGGAGATGGTGACGGTCTTGACCCGGACCGCGCCGTAGGAGAGGTTGACGATCTTGCAGTCGGTGGCGGTGACTACGTTGCCGTCGTCACTCATAGCCATGGGGAGAGACGTGGGAACGGTGACGCTGAGCTTCGTGGGCGTGACGCTGCCCTCGCCGTCACCGCCGTCAAGCCCGTCATTGGTGGTGGTCAGGGTGACGGGGGTGGTGCCGGAGCCGCCGCTCTCACCGATCTCGGCGGCGAAAGCGTTGACGGACAGGGCCAGGGTCATGCAGAGGGCAAGGACAAGGACAAACAGTTTTTTCATGCGCTTTTTCCTCCTATCTCAATCAGGTATCCCACTCGACAACGAAAACGACGCTGGCGATATTGGCGTTGGTGGCGGCGGTGGAGAGGGGCGTCACAATGGCGCTGTACCTCACGGCGATGCTGTTGGCCCCGGAATTACCCACGCCGCTCATATAGCAGCCGGTGACGGGGGCGGCGATGAGAGTTTGTGTACTGGCGTTGGAGGTGTCCGTTGCCACCTGAGTACCGCCGCCCAGGGTGAGGGCGAAGCCCAGCTTGTTGGAGTCCACCTTCTCGCTTGCCAGCGTGGTCTTGTTTCCGAAAGCGGTGAGCTGCCATCCGTTCTGGGCGGTGATGGTCACGGACTTGACCCGGACCGCGCCGTAGGAGTTGTTCACGAGCTTGCAGTCCGTGGCTGTGGTCACGTCGCCGGTCTGACTGACGGCCATAGGCAGGGACGTGGGGATAGTGACGGACATGGCGGTGGAGGCGGGAGCGCCGCCGATGGTGCCGTCCTGAGTGGAGCTGAGATAGACCGGCGTGGAGCCGGAGCCGCCGTCGTCGTCGATCTCGGCGGCAAAGGCCGTGACGGAGAGAGCCAGGGCCACGCAAAGGGCGAGGGTGAGCGCAAGAAACTTCTTCAAATCATTTCCTCCTTTTGATTACTCAAGAATTGTGATGTGGATGACCGCGCCGGCGCATCCGAGAGAAGCGCCGGTGTCCGGGTCGATGCTGGTAAACATGGCGGTACACTCGTAGACCCCGGCGGGGAGGTCAACGGTCAGCTTTGCCTCCTCGATTTTACTTCCCACGGGGATAGCGCCGGACCTATATATGACCTCGCCGGTGTCGTTGCGGGTTATCTCCACGATCTGCGGATAGCGGTTGATGCCCTCGTTGACGATCATCAGATTTCCAGCCGTTTCTCCGTCC
>CANRMY010000101.1 GCA_947631845.1 uncultured Oscillospiraceae bacterium
TCGTAAAAGGTCAGCGTACTGCCGGGGAACCGGCGCTTTACAAAGTCCTCGATGATGGCCTTCTGGTTCTCGATGGACGTGTTGTCCCGGTCCAGCTCCTCATCCACGGAGATGCGGCAGTAGCCGGCAATGTCGTATGTTTCTATCAATTGTAATCACCACTCTTATGCAGTATTGCAGATAATATTGTATCACAATGGCAGAGAAACGGCAAGAATAATTTGAGTCTTGAGTGGAGAATTTTATGTGATAGAAAAGTGCAACAGGTTGCAAAAATCCATTATAGGCTCTTGACCTTTGACGTGTTATTTGCTATTCTATGTATGAAAACTGTGTCAAGTTGCAATAATCTATTATAGATGGGGTGGTTTTGTGGAGATCAGGCGCGACTATTATCTGAACAAGCTGGTCAGCCGGAAGAGCAACGGGCTTATCAAAATCATAACCGGGGTCCGCCGGTGCGGGAAGTCCTATTTGCTGAACACTATCTTTTACCGGCACCTGTTGGAGTGCGGTGTGCCGGAGGACCACATCATTCGGTTTGCTTTTGATTCCGCCGACGACCTTTATCTGATCGGCGAGAGCCTCATCGACATGCGCAAGGCAGGCCGGGGCGCCGACCCGGAGCGGTTCATGGCATACATCCGGGACAGGACGGTGGGACAGGGGACCTACTATCTCCTGCTGGACGAGGTGCAGATGATGGACTCCTTTGAGGCGGTTTTAAATGGCTATCTGCGGCACGACAACATGGACGTGTTCGTGACCGGGAGCAACGCCAAATTTCTGTCCAGCGACATCATCACGGAGTTTGCCGGCCGGGGGGACGAGATACGTATGTACCCACTGAGCTTTGCGGAGTTCATGACCGCCTATCCCGGCGACAGGTACGAGGGCCTGTCCCAGTACATGCTCTACGGGGGTATTCCTTTGGTGGTCCTGCGGGAGAGCCCTCATGACAAGGCCGCCCTGCTGGAGAGCCTGTTCAGTGAGATATACATCCGGGACATCGTGGACCGCCACGGAGTTCGGAACAGGGGAGAGCTGGAGGACCTTTTGAACATCGTGTCCTCAGCCGTGGGGTCACTGACCAACCCGGAGAAGCTGAGGAACACCTTCCACAGCGTCAAACGTTCAAAAATCACCTCCGCCACCATCAAGAGGTATCTCGATTATTTCCAGGACTCATTCCTGCTGGAGGCGGCACAGCGGTACGACATCAAAGGGAAGGCGTATATCGAGACGCCGAGGAAATACTACTTCTCCGATTTGGGCCTCCGCAACGCCCGTCTGAATTTCCGGCAGTTCGAGCCAAACCACGCCATGGAGAACGTGCTGTATAACGAGCTTCGGATGCGGGGGTATCGGGTGGACGTGGGCGTAGTCCCAGTGGCGGAGAGGGACCGGCTGGGCCGGGTGACCCGGCGGCAGCTGGAGGTGGACTTCGTCTGCAATCTGGGCTCCACCCGCTCCTACATCCAGTCCGCATGGTCGCTGCCCGACGAGGACAAACGCGCTCAGGAGACGAGACCCTTTGCCAAAATCGACGACTCCTTTAAGAAAATCGTCGTCACCCGGGACATGATCCCCACCCAGTACGACGAACGGGGAATCCTGACGGTCAACGTGTACGATTTCCTCCTGGACCCCGACCTGCTGGCCGGGTCCTGAGGTACCCCTACGGATCCCGTTCCGCCAGCGCCAGCCGGTTGTGGACCAAGAGGCCGGCGGTGAGGTCCGCCAGATCCTCGGCGCCGGAACGGTACACCGCCGCCAGATACCCCCGCTCCCGGTACCGGGCGTACAGCTCCCGGAGCCCCGCGCCTTCCTCTCCGCTCCGCAACCAGATCTCTACGATTTTTCTTTCCTCGCAAACCGTGATCTCCAAATATCACACCCCCACCGGTTATTTTTCCCACCGGCGGGGGTGATTTATTCACATGGACATGGTCTGCTGTCGGTTTGGTTGATTTTCTTCATCCTCATGGTCGTCGGACTTGTGGCCCATGGCGATGCGCTTGCGCTGGCGCTCACGGTACGCTTTCGAGTCGATGTGCTGACGCATGGACGTGGCGTCGCGGACGGGGCCGGTGTCGGAGAGAGCGGCCACGGTCACAGCAGTCGAGATAAGAGCGTCAGCAACAGGGTCGAGAGTGAGGACGCTATCGCCGTCAAGATTATTGAGTTCCTGGCGGTATGCGTCAAGTCTCGCACGGACTTCCTCGAAGCTCTCCCCATGTTTTCGATGCTCGTAGTATTGTTCTCGCTCATCTTCCCAACCTGTTTTTGCAGATCCTGTATGCTGTTGCTCAGGCTGGTCAACTGGTTTTGTGTTCTCTTCGCGTCCTCGGTCGTCGTCAGCGCCGTGAGCGTTTCTTCTATTTTTGCTTGACGCTGGAGCAGACCACTGAGGAGCGTAACCATTTCCGCTTGGGGCGGGCGGTTCAGGGCCTTCAGCTCCTCGTTGGAGAGTCTCCTGTCGGATTGCGAATTCATGTTCCATGTTCTCCTTCATATATTTTTCTTCATGTAATCTGTCGTCCCGGCATCTCATGCCGGAGGGGAGTGTATAGGTGATGTTCTTGCGCGTGTCCTCCCATCGAACGTCGATACCGCTCTTGTCTGTTGGCGTGATCCTATACTCGCCCATGAGCTTTATGAATTCTTCCTTGCTCCCGGCGTAGGTCATGCAGTCGTCGATGGCGTTGATGAGGCGGTACTTCCAACTGTTCCGCTTCTCGGCAACGCGGTACTCACGCGCGCTCATGCCGTTGGACTTCTGCTCCGGGGTCGATGGCAAGACGGTGAGGCCGTGGGCGCGACATATCTCATCTGAGATTTGCCGGAGGCCCTTCAGGGTGTTCGGCCCCTGCCGCAGCATCTTTCCGCTCTCGAAGCAGACGGCGTTGACAATGAAGTGGCTGTGGATGTGTGCGGCGTCGATGTGGGTCGTGATCAGCACCTCGCTGTCCGGCCACGCACGGGCCGCGAACTCCTTGGCGATGTCGTGGGCGGTCTTGCCGTCGATGTTCTCGTTGGGACTGAACGACTGTGTGTAGTGGTAGAAGTACACTGGGCTGTCCTTGTGGTGTACCATCCTGGTTGCCAGGAACTCCTTGTCCGCAAACTGCGGCGTGCAGTTCTGACCGCTGACGAGACGAGCGCCGGACGGGTCGAGCGTTTTCTTCTCCTGCTCCACGTATCTTTTCACGCCGCCGAGGGCGCTCGCTGACTGCTTCTTATTGCGGATGAACGTCACCGTCGCCATCAGCGTCGCTCCTGGTCCGACAGGATGTAGAGCTGACCATAGATGTTATCCAGCTTCTCCACCATCTTGGAGAGGTCGGGTGAGGTGAACCGGCCCTCGTTAGCCAAGATGGTGAGCTGGTTCAGGTTGCGCCCGATGCCGCGAACCTCGTGGACAATCTCACGCAGGCCCTCCACCACCGTGACCTTGTGCCGCATGGCCGCCGCGCGGATGTAGGCGCTGGGCGTCATCTGTGCCGAGGCCGCTTTTTCGTTGATTGTCTTTATCTGCTCGTCAGTGAACCTGACGGTGATTCGATTCTCTTTCATTTCTTCCTCCGTTCTGAGTGGGTGCGGGCTTCTGCCCGCAATTTGTGCCGTCCGACAAAGTCGGACAGGCGCTCTGCTTGCCTCTTCGTCGTCGCTGAACCGGCTTTGCTTCGGGCTCCAGGTATTCGCCCTCAGGCGCTCGGTTCGCTCCTCCTCTCCCCGCACGTCAGCGGACGTGCGGGGTGCGAGTTTTTGCGGGAGACTGCCGCAACGTGCAGCTTGAGAGTTGGCTGGTGTCACGATGCCACCTCCAAGCGTTCGTGGGCACCCGCGGCGACGTGTGCGGTGACAGGGTCGATAGTGCCGATGTTTCCGGGGGCGGTGGTATCGTCACTATCGGCACTGGAGAGCTCGATGATACGCTTGCCGTTGCTTCGGCGGAAGACGGCCTCGATGCCAGATTTCCTTAGAGCCGCGTCGCTTT
>CANRMY010000102.1 GCA_947631845.1 uncultured Oscillospiraceae bacterium
CATGTGGACTGCGTAGCGAAGCTGAGCCTGAAGGCGTTCACGGAGCGTTACCGCAAGTGGTGCAAGCGACACGGCTACAATTTCAGCGAGGGAAAGGCCGCTGAGATCCACGGGAAAGCCAAGACCTTGTTTCCGCTGGTTCCAAAGACCGACGTCGCCAAGCTGATGGTCAAGGAGGCCGTGATCCAGCTCAACACTGTCTCCCGCGCTGTCGAGGTCTTTCGCGCCCAGATGAACAGCCTGGCTTCCCAACTCCCGGAGTATGAGGCGGTCATGGGCATGACCGGCGTCGGCCCGTCTGTGGGGCCTCAGCTTATGGCTGAGATCGGGGATCTGCGCCGGTTCGAGCACCAGAAGTCCCTGGTGGCCTTTGCCGGTACGGACCCAGGCAGGAACGATTCAGGCGCCAAGGAGTCCAACTCCGGCAGGTCCAGCAAGCGCGGTTCTCCGTATCTGCGTAAGACCCTGTTCGTCATCATGTCGGTCCTGATCCAGCTCCGGCCCGCCGACGACCCTGTCTACCAGTTCCTCGACAAGAAGCGCTCTGAGGGAAAGCCGTACTACGTCTACATGACCGCGGGCGGCACAAAGTTCCTGCGCATCTACTACGGCAGGGTTCGCGACTGTCTCAAGGAAAAGGGCCTCTGGGACAAGCCTGCCGAGGATGCGGCCAACTCCGACTGACAGGGCCCCCACATATTTCCTCCTTTTGGCTGCCCCTTCAAGGCGGCCTATTTGTGTTGCCCATTTTTACCGCCACTCTTTATTCGAATTTTTTCGCGGTTGGGGTTGACTTTTTATTTGCAGGCTTTCAAATATCATATAGGTTTTCCGTCCGGGGCAATAAAAAACGCCTTTGTCCCGGAACATTCGGGACAAAGACGTGAAGTCTCTGCGGTGCCACCCAAATTGACGCTTTCGCGCCCACTCACGGCCAACTTCCATCGGCCACGCCCTGTAACGGGGGCTTCCGTCCCGGCTACTCGCCCAAAAGGCTTTCGCTTCGCCCTCCTCAGTCCATTCGCCGCGCCCTTTCCTGCCGCCATCCCACCGCCGGCGGCTCTCTGTGAGCAAGTATGCGCGGGTACTCCTCTGAATCATCGGTTTATGGTTTATGGGTGAATATTAATACATTAAATCGCCTTTGTCAAGAGAAAAATTGAAAAAACCGCGATTTTCGCCGCCCCTGAGCGCGGCGCGGAGCTTACTTCTCCGTCAGCACGTCCGCCAGGCACGCGCCGAAATACCGCACGGCGGCCAGGGCCTCCTGGAGGGTGTTGCCGTTGGTGCCGATCTCCGCGATCAGCGATCCGGTGGTGGCGTGCTGATTATAGCGGTACTGGGAGAGCTTCAGGGGCCGGGCCAGCGTGGGGTAGTCCGTCACCATCTTATGCTGGATCTTCAGGGCAAAGGTCAGGTTCTCCCGCCAGTCGGGGTGCTTCAGGCCCGAGGAGTCGGAGCCGCAGATGAGCATCACCTGGGCGCAGGGCTTATCCCCCACGTCGGCCACGGTCTTGTAGAGCTTCCCGTCCCCCTCCAGGGCGTCCCGGTGGAGGTCGATGACCACGCGGATCTCCGGGTTCTCCTTCAGGTGCGCCTTGATGGAGGCCAGGGAGCGGTCGTAGGAGCCGTTGTAGCTGGGGTAGTCGTACAGCTCCCGGTCGTGGATGACGGTGACGCCCCGCTCCGTCAGCACCCGCTCCAGCTCATCCCCCACCCGTACCACGTTGAAGCGGGTATCCTCCGTGCGGGAGGGGTCGGAGGCCATGTAGATATCCTCCCCGGCGGGGTTATAGGCCTCGGAGCCGTGGGTGTGGATGATCAGCACCGCCGCCCCCT
Source organism: uncultured Oscillospiraceae bacterium (assembly GCA_947631845.1). GTDB lineage: Bacteria > Bacillota > Clostridia > Oscillospirales > Oscillospiraceae > RUG626. The sequence continues at coordinate 1,840 of CANRMY010000102.1, forward strand.
CGGCGGCGGAAAATTTCAGCGGCGTCTCCAGGAGCTTTTGAAAATCCGGGGTGTATTTGGATTTGTTCTTCACATAGATCCCGCCCCCGGCGTCCAGATACCCGCTGCCCTTGCCCAGGATGGTGGTGCCGATGGCGTCCCGCTCCGGCGTCTCCGGTACCGGTTCCGTGGAAACCGTGTCCGCCGGGGCCGTGTCCGGCGCGGGCGCGGTGTCCCCGGCGGCGGTGTCCTCGGTTGGGAGAGCTCCGGCGTACGGGTCCTCCGGCTCCTCCCCGGAGGCGGGAGCGCTCCAGTAAAGGCCGCTGCCACCGGCCGTATCCTCCGGCGGGGCGTCGGAGGCCCGCGGTGCCGCCGCCGAAACTCCCGGCAGAGTCCCCCGCAGCGCCAGCGTCCCGGCGTCCGGCAGGGAGAGAGACGCCCCCGGCAGGGCCAGGGCCAATACGCCCGCGCCCACGCCCTCCGGCAGGGCCCGGACGCCGCCGGAAAGCTCCGCTAACCCCCGCAGGACAAGGCAAAACGCCAGCACGGCGGCAAGCCGCGCCGCCACCGTGCCGGGGCTGATCCTCTTCTCCGGTCTCCTCATGCGCCAGACCTCCTCATTGGTATTTCCCTCACGGGGGAGACTATGCGCAAAGGCATGAAATTATGATTGCAAGCCGCGCCCCGCGGGAGTATAATAGGGACAGCAAAACGCAAAAGAAAGGAAGAGAACCATGGAAAAGGTATTTATTCCCCACGGCGTCTGCTCCCGCCGGTACGACATCATCCTGGAGGACGGCGTCATACAGAACATCACCGTCGAGGGCGGCTGCAACGGCAACCTCAAGGGCATCTGCGCCCTGCTCCGGGGCCAGCGGGCCGAGGACGTGATCCCCAAGCTCCGGGGCACCCAGTGCGGTATGCGCGGCACCTCCTGCCCCGATCAGATCTCCATCGCCCTGGAGGAGGCCCTGCGGGAGGAGGCGGGCGCATGAGGCCGGTCTTCGCCAACACCTTCAACGTCACCCACAACAAGGGCAAGGCGGAGGTGGCGCTGTCCTTCGCCCACATCTACACCGATCACAACTTCTCCATGAAGCAGGGGACGCTCACCGACGTGTCCGCCCAGGTGGCCGACGAGGTGGCCAGCGTCCTCATCACCCGGGACGGTCTGGTGGCCCTGACGAAGCTCCTGAACCGGGTGATGGACGACTGGGGGATCGACATTACCGAATGAGATACACCACCGTCATCTTCGACCTGGACGGGACGCTGCTCAACACCCTGGAGGACATCCGCGACAGCGTCAACCACATCCTGACCAAATACGGCTATGAGCCGCGCACGCTGGAGCAGATCCGGCGGGCCGTGGGCAACGGCTCCGGCGTCCTGCTGGAGAAGTCCCTCCCCCAGGGGCGGGATACCCCCGGCTTTGACCGGCTCTTAGAGGAGTACGTGGCCTGGTACGAGGCCCACAACGCCATCAAAACGGCGCCCTACGAGGGGGTGGCCGAGACGCTCCGGGCCCTCGCCGCCAGCGAACACAAGCTGGCCGTGGTATCCAACAAGCCCGACGCCAACACCAAGGCCCTGGTGCGGAAATTTTTCGGCACCTGGGTGTCCGTGGCCATCGGCGAACGCCCCGGCATCGCCCGGAAGCCGGCCCCGGACTCGGTGAATGCCGTGATGCGGGAGCTGTGGAGCTATCCCTACGAGACGGTCTATGTGGGGGATTCGGATGTGGATCTGAAAACCGCCCGGGCCGCCGGCATCGACTGCGTCAGCGTGGCCTGGGGCTTCCGCACCCGGGAGCTGCTGACCGAATGCGGCGCCAAAACCATCATCTCCAGCCCGTCAGAGCTGCTGAAGCTTGTATAAAAAAGGCGGCGTAGAGCTTAGCTCCGCGCCGCCTTTTTCAAAACCTCAAATTCAATATTTTTTCCGGCGGCATGTACGCCGGAAAAAATCCCCGCACGTTCCCCTTGTCGGAAAAAGCCCTGACGGGCTTTTTCCACAGTCAAAAGCGGCCCGCCGTCCGGCGGGCCGCTTTTCAGTCTGTCAAAAAACCACCTCACGCCCAGCATAAACGAGCGTATGAATGACTAAAAATGGCAAATAAGGTGG
>CANRMY010000103.1 GCA_947631845.1 uncultured Oscillospiraceae bacterium
CGTCAGGACGCGGAAAAAGCCACAGAGAATACTTTGTGTATTGTCAAGGCTTTTGACAAAGTACTGGCGCAAATCAGCCGTCGAAAACCGACGTGGGTTCGACTCCCCTCACCTTAAACAAATGTCACCGCCGCGGCTTCTAAAAACAAAAAATGGAGGCAACTTAATAATGTCCGAGAAATTCCCCGTCCGCAAGCTTGCCGTCGCCGCCGTGACGGCGGCCATGTACACCGCCCTGAGCTATGTGGCCTACACCCTCAACCTGGCCTTCGCGCCGGTGCAGTTCCGGCTCTCCGAGGCGCTGACCGTTCTGCCCTTCCTGTTCCCGGAGACGGCCTGGGGCCTGTTCGTGGGGTGTATCCTCACCAATCTGCTGAGCCAGTACGGCGTTGTGGATATCGTCTTCGGATCCCTGGCCACGCTCCTCGCGGGGCTTTGGTCCGCCAGATGCCGGAGCAAATGGACGGCGGCCATCCCGCCGGTGGTGTGCAACGGGCTCATCGTCGGCGCGGTCATCGCCTACGCCGAGGCGGGCTTCACCCGCGCCTTCTGGGCGGCCTGGGGCCTCAATCTTCTCACCGTCTCCGGCTCGGAAGCGGTGCTGTGCTTCCTGCCGGGGATCATCCTGGTGGACGCCCTGGAAAAAAGCGGCATGGCCAGGCGTCTGGGCGCCCACGCCTGAGATCTTATAGAGGCAGACAGATTTTCGCAAAAAAGAGAGGTTTCCGTCATGAAAGTCAAAAAAGCCGTTATTCCCGCGGCTGGACTGGGCACCCGTATGCTCCCCGCTACCAAGACCGTCCCCAAGGAGATGCTCCCCCTGGTGGACAAGCCTGTTCTGCAATACATCATCGAGGAGGCCGTTGAATCCGGCATTGAGGATATCCTCATCGTCACCAACCGCGCCAAATCGGCCATGGATGACTATTTCGACTACTTCCCGGAGCTGGAGCACCGGCTCATCCGCTCCGGCAAGGAGGAGCAGGCCAGGGAGCTCCGCCGGGTGGCGGATATGGCCAACTTCTTTTACGTCCGCCAGCGGGAGACAAAGGGTCTGGGCCACGCCATCGCCCGCGCCCGCCGCTTCGTGGGGGACGAGCCCTTTGCCGTACTGCTGGGCGACGACATCATGATGTCGGAGACCCCCGTCTTAAAGCAGCTGATCGACGCGGCGGAGAAGTATAATTGCTCCTGCGTGGGCGGCCAGTCCGTCTCCGACGAGGCGCTCCCCGCCTACTGCACCACGGATCTGACCCATGTGGAGGGCCGGGTCTACGATCTCCACCACATCATCGAGAAGCCCAAGCCCGAGGAGGTCATGAGCAACTTCGCCATCCTGGGCCGCTATGTGCTGACGCCGGATATCTTCGATATCCTGGACTCCACGCCTCCGGGGCGCAACGGGGAGATCCAGCTCACCGACGGTCTGGCCGCCCTGTGCCACCGGGAGCGGATGGTCTATGTGGACTTTGAGGGTCGCCGGTTCGACACGGGCCATCTGACGGGCTTTTTGGAGGCCACCATGGAGTTCGCCCTTCGGAATGAGGAGACGGCCCCGTGGCTGAAGGCGTATATCAAAGACAAGGCGAAAACTCTTTGAAGAAAGACGGGCGTTTTTTCCGGCGCGCATACCGCCGGAAAAGTTCGGATCCGCTTTTTTGACAAGCTGAAAGGACGGCATTGCTTTTGCAATACCGTCCTTTTTGTGTGTAATATGTGATGGTGAAGCCGCAGCTGCCGGGGCGAGGTCAGTCTCCCCCGCCGCGGATCTTACACGTTTTTCGCGCCCTTCAGGGCCTTCATGCGCAGGGAGTGATCCAGGATGGCCTTGCGGATGCGCAGGGAGCTGGGCGTGACCTCCAGAAGCTCGTCGTCGGCCAGAAATTCCAGGCACTGCTCCAGGCTCATGGTCCTGGGCGGCACCAGGCGCAGGGCCTCGTCGGAGCCGGCGGCCCGCATGTTGGTCAGCTGTTTCTTCTTGCAGACGTTGACGGTGATGTCCTCGTCCTTGGGCGTCTCGCCCACCACCATGCCGCCGTACACCTGCACGCCGGGGGAGACAAACATGACGCCGCGGTCCTGGACGCCGAAGATGCCGTAGGCCACGGCCTCGCCGGTCTCGCTGGCGACCAGGGAGCCGGTGCCCCGACGGGAAAGCTCGCCCTTGTACTTTTCGTACTTCTCAAACACGGAGCTCATGATGCCCTCGCCCCGTGTGTCGGTCAAAAACTCGTTGCGATAGCCGAAGAGGCCCCGGCTGGGGACGAAGAAGGTCATTTTCATGCGGGAACCCACGGGATTCATCTCCACAAACTCGCCCCGGCGGGAGCTGAGCTTCTCGATGACCGCGCCCACGGAGTCCTCCGGCACGTCCACCACCACCCGTTCGATGGGCTCGCATTTCTCGCCATTGATCTCCCGCATGAGGACGCGCGGGGGCGATACGGCGAACTCATAGCCCTCCCGGCGCATGGTCTCGATGAGGATGGAGAGGTGCATCTCGCCGCGCCCGGCCACGTTAAAGCTGTGGTCGGAGCCCTCCACCTCGGAGACGCGCAGGGACACATCCTTCATAGTCTCCCGGAAGAGCCGGTCCCGCAGCTGGCGGGAGGTGACGTACTTGCCCTCCTTGCCGGCAAAGGGGCTGTCGTTGACGGAGAAGGTCATCTCCATGGTGGGGGCGGAGATCTTCACGAAGGGCAGAGCCTCCGGCGCCTCCGGGGCGCAGATGGTGTCGCCGATGGAGATGTCGGGGATGCCGGAGAGGGCGATGATATTGCCGGAGCTCGACTCGGTGACGGGCGTGCGGGCCAGCCCCGCGAACTCATAGAGGCTCACGGCCTTGGCCTTTTTAGGGGCGGCGTCGGGGTCGTGGTAGTTGACCACGGCCAGCTCCTGATTCTGCCGGATGACGCCCCGCTCGATGCGGCCGATGGCGATGCGGCCCACGTAGTCGTTATAATCCAGGGAGGATACCAGCATCTGGAGAGGCTCGCCGTCATGGTCCTCCGGGGCGGGGATATAGTCCACGATGGTGTCAAAGAGGGGCTTCAAGTCCGTCCCCGGCACGTCGGCGGAGTAGCTGGCGGTGCCCTGGCGGCCGGAGCAGAAGAGCATGGGGGAGTCGATCTGCTCGTCGGTACAGCCCAGCTCAATGAGCAGCTCCAGGATCTCGTCCACCACCTCCAGCATCCGCTGGTCGGGCCGGTCGATCTTGTTGAGCACCACGATGACCCGGTGGCCCAGCTCCAGCGCCTTGGAGAGGACGAAGCGGGTCTGGGGCATGGGGCCCTCGGCGGCGTCCACCAGCAAAATGACGCCGTTGACCATCTTCAAAATACGCTCCACCTCGCCGCCAAAGTCGGCGTGGCCCGGGGTGTCCACGATGTTTATCTTGATGTCGCCGTACTGCACGGCGGTATTCTTGGCCAGGATGGTGATGCCGCGCTCCCGCTCCAAATCATTGGAGTCCATGACCCGCTCCTGCACCGCCTGATTCTCCCGGAACACGCCGGACTGCTTGAGCATCTCGTCCACCAGGGTGGTCTTGCCGTGGTCCACGTGGGCGATGATGGCGACGTTTCTGATCTTTTTTTCCAAAGCTAACACTTCTCCCTGAGCGTAAATTTCAACCGGTAAATTATATACCCGCAAAACGCCGCATTTCAAGCGCATAAACAGAAAAGAGACGGAGGGATTTCGGATTTTTTTCGTCAAAATGGACGAGGCCCCGCCTCGCCCCGGCGAGGGGGTGCCGCCCGTCCCGGGCGGTGGGGGCTTTCCGCTCTTATAAGGGCGGAGGGAATACGCTTTCTTCTCTTTTGTGTTGACAAAAGAGAAGAAAGTTCAGTCTGTCAAAAAACCTTCCCTTTTCCCCTCAAACATGGTAAAATAGTCCATGAGGTGAGAAACATGGAGGAAT
>CANRMY010000104.1 GCA_947631845.1 uncultured Oscillospiraceae bacterium
CCTTATTTGCCATTTTTAGTCATTCATACGCTCGTTTATGCTGGGCGTGAGGTGGTTTTTTGACAGACTGACCGGGCGCACCCCGCAGGGGGTGCGCCCGGTCAATAAGCGTTTTTCTGAGGGATCGGTTTATTTCAGGTTGTTCTCCAGGGTCTCCAGGTTCTCCGCCAGCTCCTGGGGCAGCTTGCCCTCGCCGACCTGGTCAAAGAACTTACGGATGTCGGCGGCCTCGCCCTTCCAGACCTCCTTGTCGATGGTGAGGAGCTCCTTCAGGGTATCTTCGCTTACCTCGTCCTCGATGCCCTCTAGGTTGATGTCCTCGGGCTTGGGCATATAGCCGATGGGCGTCTCCACGGCGTCTACCTCGCCGGCGCAGCGCTTCAGGATCCACTCCAGAACGCGCATGTTGTCGCCGAAGCCCGGCCACAGGAAGTGGCCCTCGTCGTCGGTGCGGAACCAGTTGACGTGGAAGATCTTAGGAAGCTTGGTGACGCGCTCATCGCGGCCCATGTCGATCCAGTGCTGCCAGTAGTCGGCCACATGGTAGCCGATGAAGGGCCGCATGGACATGGGATCCCGGCGGACGACGCCCACGGCGCCGGTGGCGGCGGCAGTGGTCTCGGAGGCGACGGTGGCGCCCAGGAACACGCCGTGGTTCCAGTCGCGGGACTGATAGACCAGGGGAGCGGTCTTGGCCCGGCGGCCGCCGAAGAGCATGGCGTCCAGAGGCACGCCCTGGGGATTGTCAAACTCGGGGCTCAGGCAGGGGCAGTTGCGGGCGGGGGCGGTGAAGCGGGAGTTGGGGTGAGCGCCCTTGGAGCCGTCGGCGGGATCCCAGGGCTCGCCCTTCCAGTTGAGGGCTCCCTCGGGGGGATTCTTGTCCATGCCCTCCCACCACACGGTGCCGTCGGGCTTGAGGACAACGTTAGTGAAGATGGTGTTCTTCTTAGTGGACAGCATGGCGTTGGGGTTGGACTTCATGGAGGTGCCGGGGGCCACGCCGAAGAAGCCGTTCTCCGGGTTCACGGCCCACAGACGGCCGTCGGGGCCCGGACGGATCCAGGCGATGTCGTCGCCCACGGTCCAGACCTTGTAGCCCTTGGCCCGGTAGCCCTCGGGGGGGATCAGCATGGCCAGGTTGGTCTTGCCGCAGGCGGAGGGGAAGGCGGCGGAGATGTAGTGGACCTCGCCGTTGGGGAACTCCACGCCCAGGATCAGCATGTGCTCGGCCATCCAGCCCTCGTCACGGCCCAGGCAGGAGGCGATGCGCAGGGCGAAGCACTTCTTGCCCAGCAGTACGTTCCCGCCGTAGCCGGAGTTGACGGACATGATCAGGTTCTCCTGGGGGAAGTGGACGATGTAGCGCTTCTCGGGGTCCAAATCCGCCTTGGCGTGGAGGCCCTTGATGAAGTCGGGGCTGTCGCCCAGAGCGTCGTAGACATCCAGGCCCACGCGGGTCATGATGGCCATGGAGATGACCACGTAGATGGAATCGGTCAGCTCGATGCCGTACTTGGCGAAGGGGGAGCCCACGATAGACATGGAGTAGGGGATGACATACATGGTGCGGCCCTTCATGGACCCGTCATAGATGCCGTAGAGCATGGTCTTCATCTCTTTGGGATCCATCCAGTTGTTGGTGGGGCCGGCGTCCTCCTTCTTTTCACAGCAGATGAAGGTGCGGTCCTCCACACGGGCCACGTCGTTGACGGCGGAGCGGTGATAGACGCAGCCGGGAAGCTCCTGATCGTTGAGCTTGATGAGCTCTCCGGTCTTGTAGCCCTCCTGGCGCAGGGACCCCAACTGCTCCTCGCTGCCGTCGATCCAAACGATTTTGTCGGGCTTCGTCAGCGCGGCCATCTCGTCGATCCAGGTGAGAACCGCCTTGTTTTTGGTGTACATGGCATAAACCTCCTTGTAGAGATACAAATTTCTCTGTATATCATTTTACACGAAAAAGGCAAAAAGTTTCAATGTCACACATGACAAATAATAAACAAAGAATTTTGAATTTTTGATATAATATTTCTTGCAGGAAAAACGGTCCTTCCACAAAATGTTGTGTCAGGACCGCTTAGAAATATATGGATTTCCGGAAAGGGTGAATCGCCAGAGCCATTCTTTTGCGTCCCCGGCGTAGTCGATGTTGATCCGGGGGGAGACGTCCACGGGAAGCCCCGCCTTTCCCGCCTCCACGGTCAGCGGGGAATCGGGGGCGTAGACCGGGACGCCGTACTGCGCCTTGGTGATCCCCAGCGCCTGGCACAGTTTGCCGGGGCCGGAGCAGAGCGCGGCGAGCCTGTCCGTCCCGCGCCGCCGGGCCATCACATCGAAGCCCTCCAGCGGCTCCAGCGCCCGCAAAAGCACGCAGTCCGGCTCGCTCTCCTGCCCGCAGGACAGGTTCAGGCACCAGTACATGCCGTAGATGAGGTAGATATAGGCTAAGCCCTTGCCCTCATAGAGGGCCCGGACCCGCTCGGTGGGGCCCCGGTAGGCGTGGGAGGCGGGATCCAGCGGCCCCCGGTAGGCCTCTGCCTCCACGATCTGCCCCCGCGCCTCCTGGCCGTCCACGCGGGAGATCAGGGTACAGCCAATCAGCTCCCGGGCCACCGTCAGCGTGTCCCGGCGGTAAAATGCCTCCGGAAGGATCATGTCAGTGCCCTCCCAATCTCTTCGGTTAGGCGGGCGAAATCCCCGATCGACAGCGTCTCGCCCCGCACGGTCTCCGAAAACCCGCACGCGGCGATACACCGGGCGATCTGAGCCTTCTCAAGCCGTCCGGAAAAGCCGGAGGCCAGGGCGTTCACAAGGGTCTTGCGCCGCTGGTTGAAGGCCGCCCGGACGATCTGGAAAAAGAGCCTTTCATCCGTATCCGCGGCGGGCCTGTCTCTCTTTTCCAGCCGGATCACCGAGCTTGTGACCTTGGGCCGGGGCTCGAAGCAGTCCGGCGGCACGTCAAAGAGAAGCCTGGGCCGGGTATAGAAGTCCACAAGGATCCCGAAGGCGCCGTAGTCCGCCGTTCCGGGACCGGCGCAGATGCGCCGCGCCACCTCCCGCTGGATCATCACCGTGATGGTGGAAAAAAGCCCGGAGGAGATGAGCTTCGTCAGCACCGACGTCGTGATGTTGTAGGGCAGATTGGCGCACACGGCGGGGGAGAGGCCGGCGAAATGAGCGCCGGCCAGCGCGGCCAGATCCGCGTCCATCACGTCCCCGTTGAGGACCGTGACGTTGTCCAGCGCCCCCACCGTCTCCGCCAGCACCGGCATAAGCCGCCCGTCGATCTCCAGGGCTAACACCCGTCCTGCCCGTTTGGAAAGCTCCGCCGTGAGGCATCCCACCCCCGGCCCGATCTCCAGGACGCCTGTACCCGCGTCCGCCCCGGACTCCGCCGCGATTCGTTCCGGCACCCAGGAGGCCACCAGAAAATTCTGCCCCCTGGCCTTGGAGAAATGGAACCCGTGCCGTCCCAGCAGGGCCATGATGTAATTGTAGTCCGTAAGCTGTCCCATAGTGCCCCGCACTTTCCTTGCCAAAAATGTCCCGCATGTGTTTGAAAAGGGGTAAAAGAGGTCCCGGAGGGCGGGGCGTGAAGCATTCCGGCTGCCCACGTAGGGAGCACAGGCATAGACGACGCCGCCATCCGGGACCGTGGCGCTATTGTATCACCCTCCGCGGCGCTTGTCAACCGCGTCGTGGAGGACGCCGGGAGGGGAGCTCGCGGCAGACCGTCAGGGTTCCACTTCCGATTCAAAGGTGTCACTTGAACCAAAAAGGAGACTTGCCTGAGCAAGTCTCCTTTCAGTCTGTCAAAAAACCTTCCCTTTTCCCCTCAAATATGGTAAAATAGTGCGTGAGGTGAGAAACATGGAGGAATG
>CANRMY010000105.1 GCA_947631845.1 uncultured Oscillospiraceae bacterium
GCCTTGACGATGCCCCAGCAGTTGGAGCCCTTCACGGAACGCCAGGACTCGGTGAAGCGCATGTAGACGCCGTTGGGATCGGTGCCGTCATACCAACGGGCCACGGGGTTGATGACGGGGGAGTAACGCTCGCCCTCGTCGGTCTGCAGGTACTGGTTGCTGCCGGTCTGGGTCTGGTTGTAGTCGTAGTGCATGAAGCCCAGATCGTTCTGGAGCATGGACTTGGTGTTCTCCTCGGAGCCGTTGATGTAGGACTGGGAGATAAGTCCCTCCTCAGCCATGTCGTGCATACGGCCGAGGGCCTCGTAGGTGTCGACCTCCATACGGTAATCGTGGAGGGTGCCGTCGGAGTCGATCCACATACCGCCGTTGCGGGACTCAACGCCGCGAACGCCGAACAGGTGGCCGGCCATCTTGATGGTGTCGACCTGACGGCCCAGGTTGTTGTCCTCGCGGCAGAAGATGCCCTGGATGGTGTCGGTGCCGTTGAGGGTCTTGGGGTTGGAGACGACGCAGCGCAGGAGGGCTACCAGCTCATCGGCATCCCAGCAGGAGTTCTGGCCGATGAAGAGGTCAGCGCGGTGATCGGGGGTATAGAAGCCGCCGTAGGTCTTGTCGATGTACTCGCGGAGCATCTTGACAGCGGTGTTGCCGTCGATGCTGCCGGCGGCGTTCATCTTCTCGACGATGTTGCCGTAAGCGTCGTAGTCCTTGGTGACCTGGACGACGGAGCTGCCGTCAGCGCTGACAGTGTCGATGGTGAGTTTGCCGCTGGTGGGCATGTAGGGCTGATAGACGCCGGTCTTCACGGGCTTGCTGTCGGCAAGGTCCTCGTCGGTGTTCAGAAGCTTCTCCACCCAGTCGTAACGCATAAGGAACATACGCTCGATATCGTCAACGCCGTCAAAGTAGGGGCTGAAGAAGATGGCGCCCTGGAAATCGCCCTCTTCAACATCAGCGGTGATGGAGAGCTTGACGATGGGGTTGGCGTCCAGATACGCCTTGAAGTTGGGCATGTAGTCCATGTAGTCGGCAAGGTTCACGAGAGCGCCGGCAATGCCCTGCTTATCGATGGTGCTGGCGTTGGCGGTGATCATGTCGACCTGGTCGAGCTGACTCTCATAGTATTCCCATTCCTTGTCGCCGCCCTGGCCCTGCCAGCGGTCCTCGAACTTGACGCCCAGGACATTGGAAAGCTCCACCCAGGTGGGCTTCAGGTCGCCGGCACGGTAGGTGTTGCCGTCGGGAAGGGTGATGGTGCCGCCGTCACCGATGGTCTTGGCGTGGAAGAAGATACCGGTCTGCTCGTTGTTGTAGCCCACGTCCATGCGGAGCGTGACGCTGCCGTCATGGGGATACATATAAATAGCGGGCGTAACAGCGGGGGTGCCGGAGGTATCCTCGGTGGTATCATCACCGGGATTGCTGGAGTCGGCGGGCTTGCTGGTGTCCTTGCTGGTGTCGTTGCCGGTGTCGCCGGTGGGGATCTTCGGGCCGCAGCCGGCCAGGAGCGCCGCGATAAGCGTGAGCGCCAGAACGATGGAAAGGATCTTATTGAGCTTTTTCACGTTACGTTCCTCCTAAAAAAGACGTAATGCACGTATGGTTTGTTGATGTGGTTGATAGGGATGCGGGGTCGCGGTTTACTCCTTCACGCCGCCGACGTTGGTGCCCTTGGCGAAATACTTCTGGATGAAGGGGTAAATGATAAGAATGGGCACGATGGAGCAGATGATGAGCGCGTAGATGACGGAGTCGGACGCGTAGGGCTGGCTCCATGTGGCCATGATATCCGGGTCAACATATTCCTCCAGCTTCAAACGGATGAACACCTGAAGCGGGTGCTCGTTCTGGTTGGCGATCATCTGGCGTGCCCAGAAGTAACCGTTCCAGCGGGAGATGGCGAAGAACAGGGTGACGGTAGCGATGGTGGATTTGCTCATGGGCAGGTAGACGGTGGTCAGGACCTGCATCTCCGTGGCGCCGTCCACGATGGCGGCCTCCTCGATCTCCGAGGGGACGGCCTCAAAGGCGTTGCGCAGGAGCACGATGTTCATGGCCGCCATGCCCATGGCGATGACCACCAGCCACTTGTCGTCCATGATGCCCACGCTGTTGAAGACGCGGCGGGTGGCTAAGTAGTTTAAGTACTGGGGTACGATACCGGCGGAGAACCACATGGTGAACACCAGGAAGAAGTTGAAGGCCTTACGGAAGAGCAGGCGCTTCTTCGACAGAGCGTAGGCGCCCAGGATGGACGTCACCAGGGCCCAGATGGTACCGTAAAGGGTGATGAACAGCGTGTTGGTATAGGCGTTCCAGAACATGTTGTCCTTGAACATCCTGGAGAAGGCCATGAACTGTACATCCTTGGGGAACAGCACGACCTTGCCGTACTCCACTGCGTCGATGCCGCTGATGGAGGCGGACACGGCGTAGACGAAGGGATAGAGGCACGCCAGGGAGAAGATCGTAAGCAATGTGTAGCTGATAATTTTAAATATCAGCTCAGTGATCTCAAGCTTTCTTTTCATGACGCCCTCCTATCAGTACAGCGAGGTATTGGAGGCCTTGCGGGCGATGGTGTTGGCTCCGATGACCAGCAGCATGCCCACGACGTTGTTCATCATCTCCGCCGCGGAGGCAAGGCCCGGCTGGCCGCCGGTGGACATACCGTAGCGGTTGGCGAAGGTGGAGACCACGTCGGCGGTGACGAAGGTCTTGTTGTTGTAAAGGAGCAATACCTTTTCATAACCGACGTTCAGAAGTCCGCCGATACGGGAGATGAGCATGATGACTATGGTGGAGAGGATACTGGGAAGCACCACATAGCGCATCTGCGCCCATTTGTTGGCGCCGTCGATCTGCGCCGCCTCATAGCTGGTGGGGGAAATCGCGATGATGGCCGAGAAGAACACGATGCTGCCGTAGCCCGCGCCCTCCCAGATGCCGCTGACCTCATAGATGGTTCGGAAGTACGCGGGATTGTTCAAAAGGCCCGCGTTGGCTGACTCGTAGTCTATGATGCCGAGGTTCGTAAGGAGCTGGTTGAGAATGCCCATTCCGGTGGTGAGGGAGCCCTGCTTGACGAGCATGGTCACCAGGGAAGTCATAACGACGGTGGACACGAACTTGGGCAGGTAGGTCAGCACCTGGAACACGCTTCGCGCCGCGTTGGACCGGACCTCGTTGAAGAAGAGGGCCAGGACGATGGGCATCGGGAAGCCGAAGCAGAGTCCGTAGAAGCTGATGATGAACGTGTTCCTCAGAGCCCTCCAGAACTCCGTGGAAAGGCTGTCCCCGGCGAACAGCAGTCTCTTAAAGTAGGAAAATCCCGAGAAGAGCTGCTGGGATACCGGAAGGACCGTGTCATCCACCTTGAAGCAGGCAAGGAGCTCGTACATGGGGAAGTACCGCCATAACAGGAAGACCAGGAGCATCGGGACAAGCATGAGATAAAGCCGCCAGTCCTTGGCTATCGTCAGGCAGACGTGCTTCCAGTAATGCTTTTCCACATCGTCCCGGACGACCTGTTCCGGATTCTCTCTGTATTTACCGGTGGCCTGGTCGTATACGAGAAAATCCGCTGCTCTAACTTTCATTTTTAACCTCCTTTTTTTCCTTCTCCGCGTTGAAACGGAGAAGATAATGTTTTTGATCCTCGTAGACGCCATCCAGCCTTCTGACGATCCACGCGATCACAAGGGTAAATAGGTA
>CANRMY010000106.1 GCA_947631845.1 uncultured Oscillospiraceae bacterium
CACACTGGAGCTGTGCTTTGAAGCCCTTAGTTTTGGTGGGGAACCGGTGACGGTCCAGCGGGCGGCGGAGTATTGGGGAATTACCGTGAGAGGTGTTCGCAAGAGGTTCGCAAAGGCCCCGGACCGCTATTCAATCAACAACAATGTAATCACAGAAATTGGCAAAAATTAGGAAGAGGGAACAGGGAACGCGAGGGTATATAAATATATTTTTTCTGTTCCCTACGTTCCCAGTCACGGAGGAAACCACACAAGGGGTAAGGGGGGACAAGTCCTCCCCCCCCTTCCCCTGATCTTGTATGTTTCCCTCCATGCCGTAGACCATTTTTAGTTCACTTCACAAATTACTTAGAAAGGGTGAAATTCAATGACGCTTGATTTCTTTATGCCGATGGTGCCGCCGCGGGCCACGCATCAGATGAAGCAATGGACGGTGCGGGACGGCAAGCCGGCGCCCTACGAGCCGGCGGAGGTGAAGGCGGCCCGGTCGAAGCTCCTGGCGCATCTGGGACAGCACAGGCCGGAGGCGCCGCTGGAGGGACCGGTCGAGCTGGAGGTCCTGTGGCTGTTCCCGGCCAACGGGCGGCACGGGGACATGACGCCGAAGGTCACACGGCCCGACACGGACAATTTGCAGAAGCTGTTGAAGGACTGTATGACGGCGTTGAAGTTCTGGAAGGACGACGCGCAGGTGTATTGTGAGACGGTGATGAAGTACTGGGCCAATGAGCCGGGGATCGCGGTGCGCGTCACGGACGGACAGAACGATTGACAGGCGGCCAATTGAGGGGAGGCGGCGACAACGGAGAACGTTTTCGGGCGGCGGCTCCAACAGCTCCGGGAGCGGCGGCGAATCTCCCGGCGGGTGCTGGCGGAGCTGTGCGGACTCAGTCGGAACATGGTGGGGCGGTATGAGAGAGGGGAAACGGAGCCTACCGGGCGTTCCCTGGAGGCTATCGCGGATTATTTCGGGGTCAGTGTCGACTGGCTGCTGGGGAGGGAATAGGGAAAAGGAAAGCCGCTTCGTGTGAAGCGGCCTTCTTTGCGCGGGGTCATTCGGCTTTATCGGGGTTGTCGCTCTCGGAGGTGAGACCGGCGGAATGGCGCCGAATCTCCTCGTTCATCTTTCTGACCTCGTCCATGTCCTTGCACTTGTCAGTGGCGGTGGTGATGAGCCAGGCGATGAACTGCATCTGCTTGTCGGTCATTATGGTGTTCAACCTCCTTTCTCTTCACTTGGGCTGGTTTGCGGTCTCAACGTAGACGTCGATGAGCTTCTTGATCTCCTCTACGGTATAGGTCTGTTGGGCGGGGTTCTTTTCCAGTATCTTTTGGAGATCGTAAGCCATGGCCTTACGGGTCTCCGCCCGTTCAGCTTCTGTTCCCATGATCGCGCCTCCCTTCTCCGGCGGTTCCGGCGAGCGGGTCAATGACCGGCGATGTCCTGCCGGATCAGCTGTTTGATATATCCCGCTTTATTCGGTACGCTGTCCAGCTTCGTGATGATGTCCTGCTCGGTGTTCTTCATCAGCCGGATGGCAACGCTGACGGTGTGCGCCCTGTTATATCTGTTTTGCGGCGTCTCCTTTTTGGCGTCTATCGCTATCCCTCCTTTGAGAGGGGCCGGTTCCCCGGCCCCTATGCCGCTTGTCACATGGTCAGGTCTTCCACGTTTACGCCCATGGATTCAAGTTTTGCCTTTACCGTTTTGATTTGATACTCGATTTCCGCTTCCCTGTCCGGGGCGGCTTTGATCCGCTGGAGCTTTGTAAACTCCTCGATAAAGGCGGCTTTCTGTTCGGCCTCTGTCATTGCCTTATGGCCTCCTTCCCTTTAGGATGGCGTTATTGTATCATACGTATTGCAGTATGTCAACGGGGTTTTGCAAAATTTTTTTTCAATAGGGCGAGTAATCTGCCCTCGTGACCTCCGGGGCGGGTGGTGGTGGGTGTTAGTCGCTCAAAATTATTCTGGCGATGTTGTAGACGTAAACCCCAACTACTGGACAAGCTTCATCCAGGAGGCGGGGAACAACTACCGGGAGGCCCGGGAGTGGGCCGGGAGCGACGAGAAGGCGGCCCTCTACGCCCTCACTGTGGGACTGGTCAACTCCGGCATCGAGGTGGGGCTTGACGGGGCCAGCGGTATCCAGGGCCTTGAGAGAGCCGTCCGGCAGGGCAACACCGGCGCGCTGCGGCAGTTCCTGGATTCCGCCGGGGGCGAAGCGTTGGAGGAGATCGAGCAGGGCGTCGTGTCCCGGGGCGTGGGACAGCTTTTCGGCTCCGGGGCCAAGACCTTCAGCATGACCGATCCCGACGCCGTGATCAACCCCAAGACCATGCTGGAGGAAGGCGCTATGGGCGGGGCCGTGGGCGCGCTTCTCACCGGCGGCACCTACGCCGCCAACGCGGCCATTTGTCCTTGCGCGGATTGCCCGCTCTTTCCGCACAGAATGGGCCACTGTCCTGGAAATGCCGGTGCTACCGCAGAGAACGGCGATATTGACGTTGGGGAGGGTATAGATACTACCCAGCAATAACACCGCCCAAAAGTCCACGCAGGGCCTACAAATACAGCGTAGAATTGAAATCACCGTGAAAGGAGTGTATTTATATGGCTGATACCACCAACCTCACGCCCCAGCAGAAAGCGCAGCTGACACGCCAGCAAAACGCCGAGAAACGCCGACAATGGCGCGAAGCTCTTGACAGGCAGGAGAAAGCAGACCGGGAGCTTGTGGGTGAGGCTATGCGGCAAATCCTCCGCGACCCAAAGTCCACCACACGCGAAAAGGTTTTTGCAACGCTGACTCTTGACAATATCGTTATGGGTACAGGCATAGTCCCACGGAGAGCCGCACAGCTTTATGATAACGATGTGGATTTGACCTCATTCAAAAAATCCGTGGAGCAGATAACAGAATAACAGGACGGCGGGAGTATCGAGATGGTGACTCCCGCCCTTTGATTTAAAAAATCCTTTTAAAATTCTTTTCAAATTTATGGGCTACTCAAATAGGTAAACACAATTACCATATATTCCCTATACCCCCACGGGTATCAATCACACGTCAGGAGTAAGGGACGGGCATGGAATAGCGCACAGGGAACAGACATCCACAGTATAAAATATCACAGAAAAAGCAGGAGAAAAGCAAAATTGTTGACACTATTTGTTGACAACCCATCAGTAGCGAATAATCAAAAGCATCTAAAAAGTTATGAAAAAAACAAATAAGGCTCAAAACATTACTGTTTCAAGCCTTAAATGTTGGTCGGAGTGGCCGGATTCGAACCGGCGGCCTCTTGGTCCCGAACCAAGCGCGATACCAAGCTTCGCCACACCCCGTTGCCCACCTATTATAGATAGCGCGCGGAAAAATGTCAAGTAAAAATTTTAAATTACCGTTCCTGAACGACGCGGAGTGGGAAATCATGGGGTCGGCGGCGCGGATTTACCACAAAACGCGCCCGCCGGGGCGCGGAAATTGCGTTTGGGCCTTTTCTTTTGGGCGGGTTTGGTGTAAAATCACATTTAAAGACACCTCAAAGTCTAATGGTGTGAAGTCAAGAATGCAATAAGAGAAAATTTGCGAAAGAAGTACCCCAAAAGAGTAGTAACTG
>CANRMY010000107.1 GCA_947631845.1 uncultured Oscillospiraceae bacterium
CGTGATGAGCCTGTACGGCGAGTACGCCAACATCGCCGTGCTGCGCCGCCACCTGGAAAAGCTGGGCGTGACCGTCACCGTCCGGCAGCTGCTGTGCGACGACGAGCCCCGTTTTGAGGGCGCCGACCTCATTTACATGGGGGCTGGCACGGAGCGCACCCAGAAATACGTCCTCACCCTGCTGGCCGGTCAGGGCCCCGCCCTGCGGGCCGCGGTGGACGCCGGCGCGCTGGTGTTCTTCACCGGCAGCGCCATGGAGACCCTGGGCCAGTCCGTCACCGACGCCGCCGGCACGGTCCACCCCGCCCTGGGCCTTGCGGATTTCGTCACCGAGGAGACCGACCGGCGCTCCCCCGTGGACGTGATCGCCCAGACAGACCTGATCGGCACCCCCGTGGTGGGCTTCATGAATAAATGCTCCCTGACCCACGGCGTTTCCAGCCCCCTGTTCCCCCGGCTGCTGCTGGGCTTTGGCAACGACGCCGAGCTGGGTCCGGAGGGCTATGCCGGCGGCAGCGTATTCGCCACCCACATCACCGGCCCGGTGCTGGTGAAAAACCCCGCCCTGCTGGACTGGTCCATCCGCCGCCTGGCCCTGGCAAAGGGCTGGCGTCTGCCGGAGGCCCTGCCCGTCCTGCCCCACGAGCAGGACGCCTACGCCGTCACCCTCAGCCAGCTCCGCGCCCGGGTGAAATAAAATAAGGATATCCCAGGGCCTGCGTCACGCAGGCCCTTTCTTATGGCCTGTAACACCGCTTTGGGCGTGATATAATGCATGAGATAAATTGGGATTTGAAACCACCTAAATCGTGGGTTCTTACCACTCGTTATAGGGTGATATTAAAATCCGGGAAAAGCCTTGAATCAAAAGGATTTATTGCAAGTTGCCCACCTTGCCTCTTTATGCGATTTCACATATGTTTATTCTTACTCTTGCGCTTTATAAGGGCAAAAATAAGGGAAGCAAAAACAGATAGAAGGATATAACAGACTATGGAAAAGATAATTCTCAAAAAATATGATGAAACTGACAAAAACAAAATCAAAGCGATAACGGAGCACAATTACTATGCGATTTTTCAGAGTTTCACAGAGAATACTATAAGCCTCATTTTCAACAACGGTATCCTTGTTGGATGGATTCATCTGGATTTGCCTGAGAATTCTCTGCACTCCGGCTTTGTGTTCATATATATTGCTCCAGAGCATCGCGGAAATGGCATTGGAACTCATGCTTATAAACAAGCAGAACCGATGACAGAAGAAGAACAATATATAATAAAAGAAATGCGTAGAATGAGGTACGAACTGCAGGACAGACAACGAGAATTACATCAAATTCAAACTGATAGCCCAAGATTAATTACATCAGTAGACGATTGTTTAGATTTCCTGTCATATTTTGAATTAAAACCGTTTAATGTCGTGCGCGCATTTCCAAAAGTAATATCGTCTGATAGCAATCCAGGACAAGATCTAATTATGCCTATTGCTTTGCGGTTATATGCTCGCAATTTGGAAGTTCCACTTACCCATAATGATTTTGAAAAATGCATACTTAGTGCTAACACCTATTGGGTTTTTCTTTTCTTTATGATAAAGGAAGATAATATTAAAGAAATGCAGAAGTATGAAGCAAAGATTTTATCAGGTGACTATGATTTTGGTGACGTACCTTTTATGTGCGGCTGTCAACCCTTTTACTCGTATCTGCCCTTCATCCATGATTACCGTAATATACCAGCATTTTTCAAATACTTTACCAATCCAAACTGCACGAAGAAAGATGAAGAGAAAGCACTTGAACTATACGATCATCTTCTACGATTATACTTTATTTCTTAATTGTGCCTTTGGGGTTCGTATGAAAAATACCCGTCTCTTATGAGGCGGGTATTTTTGTTACTCAGTTTCAATTACAAGATATATTTTCTGTATACTCCGATTGCAATAGAACAGCGGCAAAAAAGGCAGGAGCCATTTTTGGCCCCTGCCTTTGTTCCTCATTTCTATGTAAATTACATTTTACTGCTCAAATTGATAAACGCATTTGCCACATTTGCGGCAGCCGAAACTTTACTGCTGGTCTTAATGCTGGAAAGATATGCCGTTTGCTGCTGTTGCATGGCAAGCATTTGCGAGTTGGCTTCTTCGATCTTCCAGCGGTGAAGCTGTTCCTCAAATTTATCAATGGCTTCAGGCAGTGTGCTTGCCCGCCCTATTTGAATTGCCTTTATCAAATATTCCGTTGCCAGTGGGTACCAGTAATCAGAAGGCAAAAACTCCATTGTGGCAATATTATCTTCAAAAATCTGTTGCGCAATATTGCGCTCTGCCTGTGCCTGCTCCTGTATCTTGGCTATTTTTGAATTAATGATTTCTTTTGTCTTGCGATAACAGATTATAGCAAGTATCACGACTACAACAAACCCGACAACTTGAATAAAACCATTATTAGGCAACATATCCCCAACAAGCCACGATACAATGAATCCAATGATAATCCATATGATTTTGGCTGGTTTTATCATGCCGCTAAATTTTGAAGTCGAACTTTCAATTTGCTCAGCTTTGACATAGTGTTCATTTGCGCTCTGGCAAACACGATCCGCCGCCTTTAACTTTTGTAACAATTCGTTCATAGTAATTCTCCTTTTCTCCTTTTGCAGGAAAATTTATTTTTCTTCGCATATTTGTCGTTTTGAAGCACATTATAATATAGACGCTATTTATAGTATAGCACATCATGACGTAGAATGATAGGGGGTAACGAAAAAAATTTGAAATTTTTGAAAGGAGGGCAGCCGTGACGAATGACATTGATTATGGGCGTCTTGGGGAGCGTATCAAGCGATATAGACGCAAGGCACATTGGACGCAGGAACAGTTAGCGGGCAGAATAGACGTAGCCACCTCCACGATTGCCCATGCCGAAAGCGGAACAAGCAAGCCGAGCCTTCCACTTCTGATAAAGATTGCCAACGAATTAAACGTATCTCTGGATCAGCTTATATCTGACAGCTTGCCTATTGCAGATGTTTATATCCAAAAGGATATATCAGATATTTTAGCGGATTGTACGATAACAGAAAAGCAAATCATCCGAGATATTCTTCTGACAACAAAGGAGACGTTGCGAAAGCACATTCAATAAGAAGCCAGCGTATTTGTATCACGCTGGTTTCTTTTTTGTTACACAGTTTCGCTTACACAGTTTCGCTTACACAGTTTCGCTTACACAGTTTTGCTCTCTGCTCAGAAATCGTACACAGTATATTACACAGCCACTTACGAAAAACGAGGGGTCTGCCTGTTGTGGCAAACCCCTCAAAAATTCGCAATATGTTGATTTTACGGGCTTTTTTCTTAACCGAAATACCTCTTGAGCAACCCTTCGAATGCCTTGCCGTGACGGGCCTCGTCGCGGGCCATCTCATGGACGGTGTCGTGGATGGCGTCCAGGTTCAGGGCCTTGGCCTTCTTGGCCAGCTCGAACTTGCCGGCGGTAGCGCCGTTCTCAGCCGCCACGCGCATCTCCAGGTTCT
>CANRMY010000108.1 GCA_947631845.1 uncultured Oscillospiraceae bacterium
GAGAGTTTCAATTGCTGTATATCCCGTAGCCGTTATTTAAAGAGCCTTCCCTTAAGCAATTGAGAGAAGGCTCTTATATTGTAAAACAAAGATTAATTGAATGTACTATGGTATCTATAAAATTAAAGTTCAGGCCTTCAACTGTTGAGGGGAAAGCAGGTAGTCTATACTACCAAGTGATTTATATGCGGAAAGTCCGGCAAGTTGCAACGAACTTCCGAATTGCCCGGAGTGAATGGGATTCCGAGTCGGAAAATTTTATCATTAAGGATGATGACTCTTCTCGTGCAAGTTATTTACAGTATGTACAAAATCATATAGAATACGACAAGAAGTGTTTCAAACGTATTGTAAAGAAACTAGCCCTTTCTGATACCCCATTTACCGTTGATACTGTTGTAGATGAGTTTCACAACCTGTCATCTGAAATTACGCTGTTCACATATATGGAGAAGATGATTGGTAAACTCTGGCGCCATGGGCAACATCGCACAAGTGAGACATATCAAGCAACCCTAAACAGTTTTCGAAAGTTTAGAGATGGTGTAGATGTGTGCTTTGATGATATTGATTCGGAAATGCTCATTTCGTATGAGTATCATCTGAGAGCGAAAGAATTGGCTCCCAATACAATCTCTTTCTATATGAAACGCTTGCGTGCGGTATATAATAATGCTGTGGAAGATGGTTATGCAGAGAATAAGAACCCTTTCAAGAAGGTGTTCACATCTTCTGAAAAGACTATTAAGAGAGCTATCCCGTTGAAGTTTGTTCGTAAATTGAAAGATTTGGATTTGAGCTATTCTCCATCCAAGAGTTTTGCTCGCGATATGTTTCTGTTCAGTTTCTATACACGAGGAATGGCATTTGTGGATATGGCATACTTGCAGAAAAAGAATCTGAAGGATAATATGCTCACATACCGAAGAAAGAAAACAGGACAATTACTGTCAATCCGTTGGGAGGATTGTATGGAAAACATTGTTGATCAATACTCTTCATTGAGTTCTCCTTATCTTTTTTCGATTATAAAGGATCCAACCGGAAATACTCGAAAGCAGTATCATAATGCCTTGACACTTATAAATCATAACTTAAAGGCGATTGGTAAAGAGTTAGGTTTGACTTTACCCTTGACAATGTACGTTGCGCGGCATTCGTGGGCAAGTATTGCCAGGGATGAAGGAATACCAATATCTGTAATCAGCGAAGGAATGGGACATGATTCGGAGAGTACTACACAAATATACTTAGCATCATTGGAAACTCAGGTAATAGACAAAGCCAATAAGAAAATACTGAAACTATTATGAAAGCGAAAAATGCTTTTAAAGGAGTTCGGGAACGAGCTCCTTTTTTTGTAGAGCTTTCTTTAAATAGTTAAGCAAAATGGTCAATCTCCTAGCAGGAGATAATAATCCTATGCGCAAAATTAATCATTTTATTTCATTTTAACGCCTTTTGAGTGAACAAAAATTACTGTGGTCAAATAATTTACATCCAAATTGTTTATTAGAAATATAAATAATCATAGATAATGGATTGCTAATCAAAGAACTATAAAAGGAATATATCTCCTGCTAGGAGATGCATATTCCATTAGACAAAAATGATAAATTATAAGATTGATATATGGGAAAATTAGGAAATAGAAACTCGCAAGAATTTAAAGCTATAGAAGCAGCCTTTTATAGCGATTGTCAGATATATACTTCTGAAATAGAAAGATGTCGAAAGACCGAAGATAATCCTTATATGTATGAAAATGAAAAGGCGGAAGTGCGTGAGGGAAGAAAAGATCTTGAAAATAAAAGGCAGATGTGTATTGATGAGTGGAAAGAAGAGCATGGAGAATATGATCAAGAAAAAGCATATAGGACTAGAATTGATGGCAGCAAAATCCCTTCACAATGTTATGGGAATTATTGTGTAGCGTTGGATGAGCAAGTAAAGAATGATGAGGGATGTGAGTGTGAAGATGAAGAATATGGTATGTAAACTATCATTGGTATGGGCAAAGCTTTAATAAATTTATTCACATCGATATTATCGTGGATTTTCTCAATAGTAGGTTCTATTGCGAAATTCCTGTTACGCTTAATAACTAGGTTGTTTTCTGCTGGAAGAAATACCCAACGGCAAAAATTGATAATAAAGATAAGGGATACAATATGTCAAGCACATAAAGATAACGAAGTTATGTTGCAAATGGTGAGTGGAATAATCAATACCCTCCCGGAAAAAATTGAGGCAAGTGATAGGACCGCATTGGATGAACAGTTAGCATATTGTGATCAAAAAAATACATCTTTAACTCAAGCTAAGGACAATATAACTCGTGATTTAAGCAATAGTACCCCAGCGAATGCAGATTATTTGATTCGTAAATACAAATATGTTATGCAAGAGATTGCAAGTATTCACTATGCAATGTCTCAAGATTATCTTGATGCGATTTCAAAGAAATATCAAGGAGATGCCTATTTTATTAATTCTCTACTAACATTCTCAAGAGTCAATAATTTGAGACAAACAGAGAATTGCTGGGAGTATGACATGAATAATATCCATTATCGACTGAGCTTGGATAATGTTAGACATGAAATTGTCATAAATGCACTACCTCAAGATGCCATATATTTTGTAGATAGGCCAGGACGTACTTTCCCTGTACCTGCACCAAACACATCACATTCACCATTGTATTTCAACGCTGACCATAAATTAGAATATACATCAGTACGTAAGGTGTCTGAAATAACTCATTATGATGTATATGAGTATTTCGAAACAGTGCATAGATTAATGAAGAGTAAAAATATTAGCGATTATGCACATAAACCGATCTTATCCCGTAACGATGCTGACGATATAGAAGATAATTATCAGGAGTATTTCATCAATGGACGACTTAAACAAGTTGCGCCGCCTCCTGTAGAATATTTGACAGACAATGAAAAGATGCCAAATGGACGTCAACGCTGGGCACAATTACCAGATTTAGCTAAATCTGGCATGCTTTCTCAAAAAGGGTTTATTATTGGGAAAATGGGTTATGGCTCGTTTATATATACGGGCGATTACAGCGGACACATCCTTACTATTGCTTCTACAGGTAGTGGTAAAGGTGTTGGTGTCGTTATTCCAAACTTACTGCGTCATAAAGGTTCTGCAATTGTATTAGATCCGAAAGGTGAGAATTACATTGTTACTGCGCAGCAGCGAAACAGACTCGGCAATAAAGTATTTTATTATGACCCATGGGATGTAATGAGTTACTATCCTGGTGTTAACCATGCGAATACCATCAAGGCTCGAATCAATCCTTTTGATTACTTAAAAACAGAAGATCCTGATTTCATTGATAATGCAAGAGCATTAGCTTCTAGCCTTATTGTAAGAGATGATCCTAGTGGTTCATTTTTCTACAATGAAGCAGAGACTTTTCTATTCCGCTTGATTGTTTCTGTGTGTGTAAAATACCCCATTGGTAGTTC
>CANRMY010000109.1 GCA_947631845.1 uncultured Oscillospiraceae bacterium
TGGAGTAGTTGACGAAGTTGACTATCGCCATCCGCTCACCTGCCCTCCTGCATCTCGCGGAGCGTGCGGCCTATCTCCGAGAGTGCTTTCTGTACTCCGTCGAGGTTGACAGCGTTGCGTCACTTGAGTCACTTGCGTCACTCCCCAACGCAGAGAAGGAGACTTCCACGAACCGTTGCCCGTTGCTCCGGCGGCTCTCGAACACCAGGCCCTGCGTCTCCAGCTCATAGCGCCACTTGTTCATGAGCTGCTTGAGCTTCTTGGCGGTGAGGTCCCGGCCAGCGTGAGCGTTGTACCGCTCCGCAAGCTCCGTGTTGCTCCCAGAGAAGTGCCGCGCTACTCTCATGAACTCCACCAGGTCCCCAAGCTCCGGCGGCAGAAGAAGCGCCGGGTCTTCCGCACTGTCCGAGACCAGCTCCCAGGAACATTCCGCACTCTCGAACCGCAATTCCAGCTCCCGGTACTCGATGTCCCTCCCTGTGCAGATGAGCGCCGCCCCGGATTGGCACCGGTCACTTTTCTCCAGCACCAGCACGGCGTCCACCGCTCCGGCGATACCCGTTGTGCCGGAGAGCTTGTTCAGCGGGTCGGCGGCTCCCTGCTTGCGCAGATGATGGACCAGCAGGATGGAGATGCCCAACTCGTCCGCCAGCTTCTTCAGCTCACGCACGTCCTGGTAGTCCGTGGCGTAGGAGACGTCCGGGGTGGTGCTGCGAATGACCTGGAACGTGTCGATAGCCACGAGGACCGTGTCGGGGTGAGCTCTTACGAACTCTCTGACCTGGTCGCAGAGACCGTCGGTCAGTGTACGAGCCTCCGTTGAGAAGAACATGTTGGCGGGTGCCTCATCGGTGAGGCTGACCAGCCGGTGCTGTATTCTTCGCAGGGTGTCCTCCAGACAGAGATAGAGCGTAGTCCCGCGCTTTACCTCCAATCCGAACACGCTCTCCCCCTTCGCTACCCGGACGCACAGATCCAGCACCAGCCAGGACTTGCCGATCTTCGGCGCTCCGCCCAGGATCGTAACGCCCTGGTGGAGCAGAGACTTCACGCAGTACTGCGCCGGCGGCAGTCTCATGTCCGCCAGGGTTTCACCGTCAACGACGGCGAGGTTGTTGTTTGCCATTTCAAAACCTCCTCGTATAAAAATTTAAGGACGGGCCTCGCGGCACACGTCCTTCTACTTGTATTTTGTGACAAAAAAGAGTAAGATAATAAAATGGCAGGACAAATTATTTTTCAGGTGGGACAATTTATGGACGGCAGGATCATTTTCTACACCTACGGGACGACCATGGAGCTGAACGGGCGCCCCTTCTCCGCGGGTGAGCTGACGGAGAACCTGATCAATCTCACACCCGACGACTACGATCTCATCCGCACAAAGGCAGAGCGCGTCCTTGATCTTGCGGGCAGATACAACGGAAAGAGGGATATCGCCGTCTGGCGGAAACTGAATTCGGAGCTGTCCACACTGTCCGCCGAACTTAAAAAGTTCACCGTGTTCCAAATGCTGCTTGACGACGATGACCTGTTTTCCGAGACAGAGGAGCTTTTGAACAGATATGACCCGGTGACGCCTGTGGAGTTCACCGAGCAGGACATGGAGCTTTACTCGCAGCTTTTAGAGACAGACGGGAAGGAGTCTCTTTCCGATCTGCCGCTGTCTCTGCTCCTGTACCCCGGAGACATGACGGACAAGTGGGAATTTTATTTTAGCCACGTGACCCGGTACGGAAGCTATGTTACGGACATTTACGCCTTCAACCAGACCATCCAAAACTTTATCAATTTCATTCTGTCGCAGCTGGAGACCAACTCCCCTGAGTCATACGCCCAGGCGCTCTACAACTTTTATAACGATCCCCGGCTTGTAGATAAGCTCATCGTGAATCCCTTTAACAGCACTGCAAGCTACAACAAGCACGACGAGTATATGCTGTCCTATGTCCCAAGGGAGCTGCCGGACGGGCGGGTAGCCATCTGTCAGGAACACGTCACCGACAGCTTGCAGGCGCTGATGAAGGCCGACTATATGCTGGCTCTGTCCAGCGGGTACAACATCCGCCGGTGTCTCATATGTCACCGGTACTTTCTGGTGAAGTCCGGCGTCCACGCACTCTACTGCGAGGGGGCCTGTCCCCACGCAACCCAGTACACCTGCCGTCAGTTCGGCTCCTATGAGAGGCAGAAGGAGCTGGCACGGGACATCCCGAAGGTGCGGGTGAAGGTCACCGCCTTTGAGCGCATCACCAAGGACGCCAAGCGCGGGGCCATCTCCAAGGAGGACGAGCGACGGGCCAAGGACTACGTCCGGGACAAGCTCTACGCGGCCCTGCGACGCACCGACATCTCTGTTGACGATTTCGAGGCCCGCGTTGCGTCCGAAAGGGTATATTCCATTCTGAACATCACCCGCACGGCGAAGCCACGGGGCCGTCCGAAAAAGACTGGCGGTGAGGCCGTGTGACCAATGAGGAACTGCTTTCGGAGCTATGCGAGAAGAACAGAGGGCTCATCCACAGCCTTGCCCTGAAGATTGCAAGGTCGTTCAACTGCCTGGGCCGGGGCGGGTACACAGAAGAGACGCTGTCGGAGCTGGACAGCGTCGGGATGGTGGCGTTTATTGAATGTGTGCGCGGTGGCAGATACGACCCGGCCCAGGGGACGCTGGCGGCGTTTGTCACTCCCTTTATTGAATCTGCCATGCGCCGCCACATGGAGAGCAGCCTGGGCACTCTCTCCCTGGACCCGCGCAGCATGGCCCTGGTCCGAAAGGTCAAGCGGCTTCGGAATACAGACGGTCTCTCCGACGCGGAGATAGCGGAGAGGCTGAACATCCCAGAGGCCGAGGTACGGAAGGCCGCTGCCTATTCGACCCACTTCCAATCGATCTACGACCTTGCGGTGGACAATGACAGCGATGTTTATGACTACATAACAGACAGTGAGCCAAATCCGTCGCCGGAGGAGATCGTCTCGCGGAACATCCGCGCCGAGTGCCTGAAGGAGCTCTTCGGCGGCCTCACCAAAAAAGAACAGGACATCATCGGCAAGACCTTCGGCGTGTTCGACTACGATAAACGGACGCTTCGGGATATAGCCATGTACCACATGATGCGGGAGGACGCCGTAGAGAAAACAAAAGCCAGAGCGCTGAAAAAGATGAAGGATGCGTATCCTGAAAGCAGCATGAAGTTATGGCACGATGTACGGGAAAAGATTAAGACGTTTCATTGTAAGCGTCAATCCACCCCCCAAAAAGCACCCCTGAGAGCCAACACTTTGGCCTCTCAGGGGTGTACAACTATCTTG
>CANRMY010000110.1 GCA_947631845.1 uncultured Oscillospiraceae bacterium
GCGGACGCGAAGGAGAAGCACGCGATGAGATATACGCACCACCGAAGTCTGGCCCGCGTAGAACGCTGGGTGAGGCTTAAATTTGTTGCGATGAACCTGAAAAAGCTGGCGAATTGGAGTTGGAAGAACTCCGCCTCGCCAGCCAGCACTACCATATTTGCCATTTTCAGCCACCCATACGCCCGCTTACGCTGGGCGTGAGGTGGTTTTTTGACAGTCTGAAAGCCCCGCCGGAACGTGTTCCGGCGGGGCTTTAGTCATAAGGCTGGCTTTGTCACGGGGCGGGTCGTATTATTCGCCGGGGGCCGGCGGCGTCTCCGCCTTCTTCTCCTCCAGGTTCTCGGCCTGCTCCATGTGCTTGATCTCCCAGTGGATCAGGAAGGTGAGGGCCGAGCGGAGAATGATGATGCAGGCCACGATGGCGATCTCCTGGAAGGTCTGGACGATGACGGTGCGCAGAATCTCGCCGCCCAGCTTGAAGGACAGAGCCGTGGCCATGCCCTGGGCCAGGTTCAGGCGCATACCGGGATCCCGCTTGATATAGGCGATGATGCCCTGGATGCCGTCGATGATGAGGACGATGACGCCCACATACTCAAAAAGCAGGATGCCGTAATTGATGATGGCGTGCAGGATCTCCTCCAGAATATGTGCCATGGGGTGCCTCCTTCTCTATATGGTCCTATTTGTCCAGGTGGACGTTCAGGTGCGGGTAGGTCATGGTGACGCCCGTCTCGGCAAAGGCGGCGCGGATATTTTCCGTCAGGGCGCACTTGGCGGCGAACCACTTGGGGGTCTCGGCCCACACCAGCACCATGTAGGTGATGGCGGAGTCGCCGTAGGTCTTGACGGCGATCAGGGGCGCCGGATCCGTTAGAAGGCCCTCCGTCCTGTCGATTGCCCGCAGAATGGCGATCCGCACGGACTCGGTCTCGTCGTTATAGGAGGCGGAGATCTCCAGATCCACCCGGCGCCTTTCGTGGGCGGTGAAATTCTCCACCTTGGAGTCCGCCACCGTGGAATTGGGGATATGTACCTCCCGGCCGTCAGGCATGGCCAGGATGGTGTAGAAAAGGCCCACGTTTTTCACCGTTCCGGCGGTGCCGCCGATGTCCACCCAGTCCCCGGCGGAGAAGGGGTGCGTCCCTAAGATGGTGATGCCGGAGAAGAGATTGGTGAGGATGTTCTGCACCGACAGGGACAGGGCCAGGGACACCACCGAGAGGATGGCCACCAGGCTGGTCATGGGGATGCCCAGCTTGTCCGCCACGATGAGGAAGGTCAGGATCCACAGCACCACCCCGGCGGCGGAGCGGATGAAGCCCTTGATGGCGTCGTCCAGCTTGCTTTTGGCCAGGGCCTTGGCCGTCAGCTTCAGCAGGATCCGCCGGATCAGGACGCAGATCACCAGGAGCAGGGCCGTCCCCAGCAAAAGCCCCAGGGTCATGCCGCCGAAGTGGACCTCGTCCAGCGTTTCAAAGAATTTCTCCATGGCAAGCACCCCCTCACCGGATATCCATCAGGTCGTAAGGCGTGCCCTGATAGACAAAGTGGTTGATCCAGTTGGAATAGAGCAGGTTGGCGTGGCCCCGCCAGCGGACGATGGGCTCCTTTGTGGGGTCGTCGTCGGGGAAGTAGTTTTTGGGCACCTCGATGGGCAGGCCCTGGTTGAGATCCCGGAAATATTCGTTTTTCAGGGTGTCCGGGTCGTATTCCGAGTGGCCGGTGACGAAGATCTGCCGTCCGCCCCGGGTGGACATCACGTAGATCCCCGCCTCCCGGGAGGAGGCCAGGATGCGCACGCCGGGGATGTTCTCCACGTCCTCCCGGCGGATGGTGGTGTGGCGGGAGTGGGGCGCGTAAAACACGTCGTCAAAGCCCCGCATCAGGATGGAGCGCTTGTACTCCACCTGGTGGGGAAAGACGCCGAAAAGCTTCTTCTCCAACGGATATTTTTTCACGCCGTAGTGGTAGTAGAGGGCCGCCTGGGCGCCCCAGCAGATGTGGAAGGTGGAGTAGACGTTGCTCTTGCTCCACTCCATGATCTCGCACAGCTCCTCCCAGTAGTCCACCTCCTCAAAATCCAGCTTCTCCACCGGCGCGCCGGTGATCACCAGGCCGTCGAACCGCTGATCGCGCACCTCGTCAAAGGTCTTGTAAAAGGCGATCATGTGATCCTGGGCGGTGTGCATGGCCTTGTGGGTGCTGGTCTGCAAAAGCTCCAGCTCCACCTGCAGCGGGGTGTTGCCCAAAAGCCGCGCCATCTGCGTCTCGGTGGCGATCTTGGTGGGCATCAGGTTCAAAAGAGCGATCTTCAAGGGGCGGATGTCCTGGGTCACAGCCCTCGTCTCCGGGATCACAAAAATATTCTCGTTGTGGAGGGTCTGCGCCGCGGGCAGTTCGTTGGGTATCTTGATAGGCATGACGTTTACCTCGCAAAAAAGGAATCCGTTTTCATTATAGGCCATTTTTCCCCTTTTTGCAAGTGCCGGGAAAAATTATGGAGCCGGCCGCCGCGAATCAATACACTGTATTCTGTAAAATTGGAAAATGCTAAATCGCCAGAGTATTCCAAAAAATACCGGGAAATTTGAAAAAACCCCAAAAGCGGCCTCGGATTGATACAATTTTTGAGATTTTCGCGTAGATTCTGGTAAAATATTTGGAAAATCTGTTGACAAATACCGATAAAATGTTACAATAAATGCAAGGGAAATTCTGAATAAAGCGAAAAGGTGTCCTGGGGGACTGCGCGCCGGTTATTGCTTCGGCGGCGCGCGGCCGCGGGGGCGCCCTTAAGGCGCTTGGACGGAAAATCCTGAAAAATAAGCCGGCGAACAATTTATGGAGGGGATCAGCATGAAATCTACCGGCATTGTAAGGAAGGTTGACGAGCTCGGAAGGATCGTCATCCCCATCGAACTGCGCAGGACCCTGGACATCGCGGAGAAGGATTCACTGGAAATCTATGTGGAGGGCGAGCGGATCATCCTGGCCAAACACGAGGACTCCTGCATCTTCTGCGGAAAGACCAGAAATCTCAACCAGCACAGGGGCAAGAACATCTGCGACAGCTGCTACGAGGAGCTTCGTCGCGAATAAGCAAAAAGCGGCCCGCCGGACGGCGGGCCGCTTTTCAGTCTGTCAAAAAACCTTCCCTTTTCCCCTCAAATATGGTAAAATAGTCCGTGAGGTGAGAGCCATGGAGGAATG
>CANRMY010000111.1 GCA_947631845.1 uncultured Oscillospiraceae bacterium
TAGAGCCGCTGGTTCCCCCTGTACATTGTTTCACAGTGTTTGGGTGAAGAAAAGATGCGGGGTGGGTTGACGCTTACCGCCCTACGGCTACCGGTTGCAAGGTACTGAGCTTGTCATAGTTCCAGAGGAAGCCGAGGTAGTTAGGGAAATATATAGGGCCTTTCTGAGTGGGCAGGGAAAGCAGGGTATTGCGAAATCCCTGAACGAGCGCGGTATACACAAGGAAAACGGACACTGGGCTCTCAGCAGTGTTGACTATATCCTGTCAAACATCACCTATACGGGCAATCAGATATGGCAGAAATCCTTGTAATAATTATTTCTTAAAAATGAGAAATGGGGAGGAAGCATCACTTTCTCCCCTGCCTATGACTGGTTTATTGATGTGCCATATTTCATCTGGCTTGAAAGCAATCATTCACCAGAAAGGACTTATGCCACCTTCTTTTTGGAGCCTATCCAGATTCGGAAACAGGGATGTCTTATCATGAAAGATAAAGACATAGACAGTTTATTCGTAGAAGATAGAAGATTTCCGGACGGACAAGCACCGGAATCTTCGCCGAGAGAGGGAGCGAGTCGAGCCATTGGCAGAGGACGGAGTTTACACGGATGATGGAGCTTCTACGCAACGGTGAGATCAATTTGATACTAACATAATTCGCGGGTCGGTTTGGACGGAATACAGGTGATATGCTCCAGGCTTCGCTGGAGCTGTGCGGATGCGGAGTTGACGTCTTCTTTGAAAAGGAGAACATCTGGTTGCATGACCGTCAAATGCAGATGTTGATGACCGCGTATATGTCCTACGCGCAGGATGAGAGTGAGAGCATGAGCCATAATATCAAATAGGGCATCAGTAAAGGTTTTCAAAGTGGGGGATCTGGTTATGCAGACTTTACCTGTTTTGGTTACAAGAGATACATGAATCATCCGGTAATCGCGAACAGGGAGATGGGGAAAATACAGCGCCTCTGTCGTTCGTGGTTCGGGAATAAGACGGAGAAATAATGCGAATAAGGCCCCGTTTTCAAGCTGATTGCTCGAAAACGGGGCCAGCTTATTTTAGAAACTGCTCCTCCCAATCCGCAGTTTGGCTATCTTCTCGGCTTGACATTTTGCGATTTTGCGGTATAATTGGCATATAGAAATTGCGGATTTGCGAAATTTGTCGAAAATAAAAAATGCGAGGGAGAGGCGCATGATCTTTCAAAGAAAGATATACGAAAAGCTCCTGGAATGGAAGCGGGAGTCGGACGGACATTCCGCGTTACTCATCGAGGGCGCTCGCCGGATTGGGAAATCCACGATTGTGGAGGAATTCGCGAAAAAGGAATATGAGAGCTACATCCTCATAGATTTTGCCGCGGCGTCCAGGTCTGTGCGGGAGCTCTTTGAGGATGTCTCCGATTTGAACTATCTTTTTCTCCAGCTCCAGCTCCAATTCAAGGTCGATCTTGTGGAGAGAAAGTCCCTCATCATCTTTGACGAGGTGCAGCTCTGTCCCTTGGCGCGTCAGGCCGTCAAACAGCTTGTAAAGGATCACCGTTACGATTACATCGAGACTGGTTCGCTCATCTCCATAAGAAGAAACGTGAAGGACATCCTGATCCCCAGCGAGGAACGCAGGCTCAACATGTATCCCATGGATTTTGAGGAATTTCTTTGGGCTCTGGGGGACAAGGTCAGCTTTCCTCTGATACAGCAGTGCTTTGAGGCTGAGCGAGGCGTCGGCCAGCAGGTAAACCGAAAGCTGATGCGGGACTTCAGGCTCTATATGCTTGTAGGCGGTATGCCGCAGGCGGTCAATGAATTCATCTCCGCGAATAATTTCCGCAAGGTCGATCTCATAAAGCGTGACATTCTCAGTCTCTACGAGGATGACTTCAAAAAAATCGACCCAACGGGCCGGGCCACACTCCTCTTTGACGCGATCCCGGCCCAGCTCAACAAGAACGCCTCACGGTATCAGGTGTCCAGCGTTCTGGAAAATGCCCGCGCAGGGGATCTTCTGGAGCTTATAGCGGAGCTTGCCGACTCCAGGACGGTTCTGGCGGCCTATCATGCCAACGACCCCAACGCCGGACTGTCCGCCAATAAGGACCTTACAAAATTCAAGCTGTATGTGTGCGACACAGGACTTTTCACAACGCTCATGTTCAAGGACCGGGATTTTACGGAGAATGAGCTCTATGAAAAGCTGTTGAACGACAAGCTCTCCGCCAATCTCGGCTATCTCTACGAAAACGTTGTCGCCCAGCAGTTGGCCGCCAGCGGGAATGAGCTCTTCTATTACACCTTTCCGGCAGAGAAATCGAAGCACAATTATGAAATAGACTTTATCCTCGCGAGGAAAAACAAAATCTGCCCCATCGAAGTAAAATCCTCCGGGTATAAGAGTCACGCGTCCCTGGATGCGTTCAGCGAAAAGTTTTCAAGCCGCATCCTGAAAAAATATATTGCGTACACGAAGGATTACGCAAAGGATCAGGATCATTTTTATATCCCGGTCTATATGACAGCCTTCCTGTGAGCGTGGCATAAGCTATATTTAGATTCGCTTTTCCGGTAAATGCAACCCCTTATTTTTGCGGCAAGCATGGCTTGACGAAAAGTGGGATTTTTAACCACTTATTCCACGAAAATCCCGATTTTGAGAACAAAATCGGGATTTTTGTTATTTCTGGGAATTGCGGGATGGAGATTGCACTCATCCGAATCGTCTATGCCGCATTTTCCCATTTTCCTGCTCTGACCCCACTTCTGACCCCAACGGGATTTCGGAGCGGAAAGGACAGGATAGCACAAGGCCGTGGGAGTTTGCGTCCCGCGGCCTTTTTTAGTTATGGCGGGGTAGTTTTTGCTCACACGTTTGCCCCGATCAGCCTGCCCATGGTCGCGGCGGCTTCTTCCTGCATTTTTGTGGTGACGTGGGTGTAGGTGCGGAGGGTGAATCCGGCGTCGTAGTGACCGAGGATAGAGGACACCGTCTTTACGTCTACGCCGTTCTGGAGCGCAAGGGTAGCGAAGGTGTGCCTCAGATCGTGCAGACGGATGTGCGGGAGCCCGGCGCTTTTGAGGATTTTGTTGTGGATGGCAGTCACGGAGTCGGGGTAATACATCCCCAGC
Source organism: uncultured Oscillospiraceae bacterium (assembly GCA_947631845.1). GTDB lineage: Bacteria > Bacillota > Clostridia > Oscillospirales > Oscillospiraceae > RUG626. The sequence continues at coordinate 3,130 of CANRMY010000111.1, forward strand.
GTCTTAGCTTGTGTGAGATAAAGAAGCAATAGAAGTGTAAAAAATTTTGCCGTTCCCGTCCGGCGTTCCCCAGCGCCGGA
>CANRMY010000112.1 GCA_947631845.1 uncultured Oscillospiraceae bacterium
CAAAAGAAAAACCGCAGAGATCGTCAGACCTCTGCGGATATGAGAGTATTCGCTTCCATTGTGTAGATATTTGGCTTTGCCTTTGTGCCGTTTTAGCGGTGAGTGGGATCGCCATGACCGCGTTCGCCCAAAGCTCCGACGGGAATGGAGCGGATCATCAGGAGAAGCCCGAAACCGTATCCGTATCTGGTGCCGACAATGCCGGCGTATCCAAGGATGAAACCGTTTATGTCCTGGCCGGAGCGGACGGCTCCGTTCAGAAAATCATCGTCAGCGATTGGCTTCGCAACTCCCTCGGCAATGCCACGGTGAACGATAAATCCGAACTGACAGATGTGGAAAATGTCAAGGGTGACGAAACCTACACCATGAACGGCGGCAATATGCGTGTATGGGACGCCCAGGGCAATGACATTTACTATCAGGGCAACATCGAAAAAGAACTTCCGGTCGATTTGTCTGTCTCCTACAAGTTGGACGGAGAGCCAATTTCGGCTGACGATCTCGTTGGGAAGAGCGGCAGGGTGACAATCCGCTTTGACTATCAAAATAAGCAGTACGAAACCGTAGAGATTGACGGCAAGCAGGAGAAGATATATGTCCCGTTTGCTATGCTGACCGGCGTTCTCTTAGATGACGACGTGTTTACAAATGTGGAGGTCACAAACGGGAAACTCATCAACGACGGCAGCCGCACAGTCGTGATTGGGATCGCTTTTCCGGGCCTCCAGGAAAATCTTGCGATTTCCAAAGACAAATTGGACATTCCAGATTATGTGGAGATCACCGCCGATGTAAGCGGCTTCCGGCTTGACATGACGGTAACGCTTGCCACAAACCAGGTGTTCAATGAGTTTGACGCTGCAGATCCAGAAGATCGTCTCGGAACAGATGGCCTCCGATGAGGTGCAGGCACAGATTGCCGCCGCCGGGGAGGGCTTGAAATCCATCGTCGCGCTCAAAGCCTCCCTTGACAGCTACAACACATTTTATCTCGGCCTCAAAAGCTACACGGCCGGTGTGGCCGATGCCGCGGCGGGGGCGGGGACCTTGAAGGCAGGTACGGATGATTTGAAGGCCGGTACCTCCCAGCTTTCCGCCGGAGCCTCGGAGCTCTACGATGGAGTGAACGAATTTTACGAAGAGGGTATCCAAAAGCTGGTGGACGCGGTGGACGGTGATCTCAATGGACTTACAACCAGACTCCGCGCGACAATAGATGTGTCTCACCGCTATAAGAGCTTTGTGGGAGCAAGCGAGGACATGGACGGTCAGGTGAAATTCATCTATCGGACGGATGCGGTTGAGTAACTGCCCTTCCCTTATATCAAAACAATAAACAAAATCAAGAATCCCCATCTGACACACTTGAGATTATGTGTCAGATGGGGATCGTTTGCACCCAAAACCATCAGCCGACAGTTGTTATACTAATATCTATTTAAAAGGAGACACCGAGCGGCGAGAATTTTTCGTGTCAGGCAAGGAAGACGCCGCAGGGAATACTTTGTGTATTCCCAAGACGTCTGACGCGGCATGGCGCGAAAAAGACCGTCGCGAATGGCTCATTTTAATTAGATATTAGTATTAGATTCGATTAGTTCCTTATCACTATCAAGCCAGCGGACCGGGCTCACGGCTTTATAAGCTCCCTTACGCGGGAGAAGCGTCATCTATTGCCCAGCATTCGTATCAGCCCAGGTGCCAGATGTCCCTGTTGTACTCCTCGATGGTACGGTCGGAAGAGAAGAAGCTGGCCTTGGCGATGTTGATCAGCGCCATGCGGGCCCAGCGGGCGGGGTCTGTGGCGTAGTCCTGCATGGCCTGGGTCTTGCGGACAACGTAGGCGTTGAAGTCGGGGAAGGTCTGGAACCAGTCGCTGTCGATCAGCTGTGTGCGGAGCCTGCACAGGCTCTCTCCGCTGCCGGCGCTACGCATCTCTTGGCCGGTCAGGAAGTCCACGGCGCGGCGGATGTTGAAGTCGCTGTTATACCAATCTTTGGCACAGTATGTGCCCCTGGCGTAGGAGGCGATGACCTGACCGCTGCTCCGGCCGAAAATGTAGATGTTTTCCTCCCCTACGCGCTCGGCGATCTCCACGTTGGCGCCGTCCATGGTGCCCAGGGTCACGGCCCCGTTGAGCATGAACTTCATGTTGCCGGTGCCGGACGCCTCCTTGGAGGCCAGGCTGATCTGCTCGGACAGGTCGCAGGCGGGAATGACCTTCTCGGCGGCGGTCACGTTGTAGTTCTCCACAAAGACGATCTGCATCCATTTGGAGGCCTGGGCGTCCGCGGCGACCACCTTTGACAGCGCGATCAGGGCGTGGATGATGTCCTTGGCGGTGGTGTAGGCCGGGGCCGCCTTGGCGCCGAAAATGCTCACCAGCGGAACGGCGGGCAGATGGCCGGCCTTGATCTCAAGATACTGATGGATCAGGAACAGCAGGTTGAGCTGCTGGCGCTTGTACTCATGCAGGCGCTTGGACTGGATCGAGAACATGGCGTCGGGGTTTATCCGCACCCCCTGCTTCTCGCCGAGCCAATCGGCCAGGGCGCGCTTGTTGTCCCGCTTGATGGCGGCAAATTGGGCCAAAACCGCGTCGTTGTCCACGTAGTCCATGAGCTTTTCCAGCTCGCGGGCATCCTTCTTGAACCCGCCGCCGATAAGCGACTCGATCCAGGCGGCCAGAGCCGGGTCACACTCCAAAAGCCAGCGGCGGAAGGTGATGCCGTTCGTCTTGTTGTTGAACTTCTCCGGGTAGAGCCGGTAGAAGTTGGCGAGCTCGCTGTCCTTGAGGATCTGGGTGTGGAGCGCGGCGACGCCGTTGGTGGAGTGCGTGAAGTGGATGTCCATATTGGCCATGTGGACAAGGCCCGCGTCGTCGATGATGTAGGTGGAGCTGTCCTGCGTGCGTGTACGGGCCAGCCGATCCAACTTTTCAATGATGGGCATGAGCTGGGGAACGATGAGCGCAAGGTCGCCCCGCGGCCACTTTTCCAGCGCCTCGGCGAGAATGGTGTGGTTGGTGTAAGCGCATGTCTCGGTGACGATCTCCACGGCCTTGTCAAAGTCCACGCCGTGCTCGCCGAGCAGGCGGATCAGCTCGGGGATGACCATGCTGGGGTGGGTGTCGTTGATCTGAATGGCCGCGTATTT
>CANRMY010000113.1 GCA_947631845.1 uncultured Oscillospiraceae bacterium
CGGTGGAACAGCGTCATGCCCGACGGGCACATGAGCGACACCGGCATGAACAGCTTAAACCACTACGCCTACGGCTCCATCGCCGAGTGGATCTGGCGCTATGCCGCCGGGATCGAGCCCCTGGAGCCGGGTTTCCGCCGGGTGAAGCTTCACCCGGCGCCGGACAGGCGGCTGGGACGGCTGGACGCCGCCTATGACTCCGCCTCCGGGGTCTATGAGGTGCACTGGCAATGCCCGGATATATCCCACGTATCCATAAAAGTCACCGTCCCCGAGGGGTGCCAGGCGGAGCTGACCCTGCCCTGGGCCCCGGAGAGCGCCTACACCGCCGGACATACCCTTTCAGGCGGGACATACAAGTTCACCTACGAGACCACCCGCCCCATGACCCTTTCGGAGATTTGAGACGCGGTTTTTCCGTGAAATGAATAGAGCGGCGCCCCGGCGGATGCCGGGGCGCTTTCCTTATAGGGTTGCGGCTATGCCGCGTATTTAAAAAACGGGCCGCCGAGGGCGGCGGCCCCTACGGCGTTGGGGGATGGATTGCCGGAAATTCGGCGGTGCGTCGGGCCGGCCAGGTGTCCGGCCCGTACAGGAAGCCTTCAAAACCACTGCACATAATGTAGGGGCCAGAGGCGGCCCCTACGGCGTTGGGGGATGGATTGCCGGAAATTCGCCTCACAACGCCTTTGTCACGGGCTGTCAGGGGGTGTCACGGGCCCGCCTGACAGGAAAACCCTTGGGAATCTTCGGGTTTTGCCGGTTTGTCAGACTGTCAGGCGGATGCGGGTGTTTTCGGAAAAGCTTAAAAATATTTTAAATTAAGTATTGCGTTTTCGTTCGGACCGTGCTATACTTATAGCTATAAAGAAGCTTCCATAAGCTTCATTAAGGAGGGAACGAAAGCATGGAAAGTTATGATGAATGGTTTTTAAAGGATTTTCCGGGGGAGGCGCGGGACGTTGCGGAAGTATATTGGCCTACGCCGAGGCAGGAGACGCCGGGGGACGAGACCAGCTTTACCGTGGAGGAGTATCCTCAGCCGCTCCGGGACTACGTGACGGCACTGGCGGAGAGCACCCAGACGAGCCCCAAGATGGCGGGGGTTCTGGCCCTGGGCGTGCTGGCGACGGCGGCGCAATCGAAGTACACGGTGCAGGTGACGCCGGACTGGCGGGAGCCCCTGTGCCTGTTTACGCTGGCGGTGGCGGAGCCGGGGGAGCGCAAGAGCGCGGTGCTGTCGGCGCTTTTGGAGCCGGTGCGGGAGTACGAGCGGGAGGCGCGGGAGCTGGAGGCCGCCGAGGTGGCCTGCTCGGCGGGGATGAAGGCGGCGCTGGAAAAAGCCTTGCAGCTCAGGCAGCGGGACCTGGCGAACAGAACGCCGGGGACGCCGGAGTACACGGAGGGCGTCAAACAACTCAGAAGCGCGGCGGAGGAGCTGGCGGGCTTCCGGGAAAAATCGCCCACCCGGCTGCTGGTGGACGACGCCACGCCCGAGAAGCTGGTGGACCTGATGGCGGCCCAGGGCGGGTGCATTACGCTTGCTTCGGCTGAGGGTGGGATATTTGACTACATATCCACCGGGCGCTACGACTCCGCCGGGAGCCTGGACGTGTATCTCAAGGGGCACGCCGGGGATGAGATCGTGGTGGACCGCATCGGGCGGGGCGTCAACCTGGTGAGGGAGCCAAGGCTCACCGTGATGCTGACGATACAACCCAATGTACTTCGGAATATCATGAAAAAGAGGGAGCTTCGCGGCAGGGGCCTCACCGCCAGATTCCTCTACGCCCTGTGTCCCTCCAGGCTGGGGAGCAGGAAGGCGGACCCGGAGCCCATACCGGAAGAAGTAAAGCAAAGCTACCGGGCCCTCATCCGCTTCCTGCTGTCCTCCCCGTGGCGCGGGACCATCACCCTGAGTCCCGAGGCCCAGGAGGTGCGGCTTCTCCTGCAAAACCGGGTGGAGGCCTATCTGAACGGGTCCTGGCTCAACATGCGCGACTGGGCCGGGAAGCTGGTGGGCTCCGCCGTGCGCATCGCCGGCCTTCTGCACATCTGCGAGACCCGGGGGGATCCCACCCAGATCCCCATCAGCGAGAGCACCATGGCCCGCGCCGCCTGCATCGCCTATACCCTGGCCGACGAGGCGGAGCTGGTGTACGATGTGCGCAAAATGTCCGCTTCGGACCGGGACGCCCTGTACGTGGCCGGGATACTCATGAATAAAGGGATCCCCTGTATCTCCCGCCGGGACCTGTACAGGAAATGCGCGCACCGGTTCGAGAACATGAGGGCCTTCAACGAGGCGCTGGGGAGGCTGGAGGACATGGACTATATTCGGGGGGCCACGGTCCGTCAATTCGGCGCCAGAGATATGCGGTTCGTGATCGCCAATCCGAAGATCTTCCCCGAGGGGACCTTTGTTTAACGGGACTTTTTTGAAAAGGCCGGACCCGCCTGACAACCTGACAAACCGGAAAAACCCATAGATCCCCAAGGGTTTTCGCGTCATGCGGGGACCGCGACAGGCCCTGACGGAATCCTCGCGGCTATGGCGGCGCCGGAGGCCGGATCCGGGGCGAAGTACGCGATTTTCGGGCATTCGGCCAGCCGCGGCTTGACCTGCCGGACAGGGAAAGGTATACTGTAGAGGGGACCGGCACAGGACGCCGGCGGTCCGGCTGCCGGGACGCCCCCGGGTGGCGGCTTTGGCCAGGAAAAATCATTGATTTCGGAGGAAACGATCATGTACAACGCTTTTTATCCCGGTGAGGAGTGGCTTGACACCGAGGGCAAGCCCATCCAGGCCCACGGGGGGAGCATCATCACCGTGGACGGTGTCTACTACTG
>CANRMY010000114.1 GCA_947631845.1 uncultured Oscillospiraceae bacterium
ATCGGGACAAGATCCAAGGCATGCTCGATCTCTTCTGCTTCGTATCGAACCCTCCAACAGACCCACTCCTGAAGGTTGAACACCTCATTAATCTGGCGTTTATCACAGCAAGAACGCTACAATATCGTGATTTTTACAATGTCAAGAAGCCAGAGCCGCTGGTTCCTGTCTTTTAGCGGGCTAGCTTTAAGGGATGACCTCGTATTTCTTGATGTTTTGTGAGGGAAACGTCGATTAAATGTCATTTAATCCTCGAATAACTTATACAATTGCATTAAAAAGTTATAAAAATATCCAATTCTGCTTGTTTTCATAACGTTTTAATGCTCGTGTACCTACTCTCTGCAAGCAAGGATTTTTTTCCGAACAATATCCATGCTCACAAGCATATTGTACAAAAACAGAATAGGAAGATTGTATAATGTATATAAACTCCGGTTACCTGAATAATTCCAGATTGCCTTTCAAGGACAAATCCAAGCCTCTCATTGTGGGCAGCTGCGGTACATACCGCCTGCGCACCAAAGAGCGACTGCCCACCTGGCGTCCCAGAGGCCGTTTGGACTATCAGTTACTGTATGTGGCTTCCGGTAAGACTGTCTTCTATTTTAATGGAGAACCAAAAGAGGTTGCCGCAGGACACATGATACTTTTCCATCCCCGCCAGGAACAGCATTATGAATACTTTGCGGTGGATCGCCCGGAAGTTTATTGGGTACACTTTACCGGCTCTGATGTTAGAAACATCCTGAGACATTATGATATTCCTCTCGACCGCAATGTAATCTACTCCGGTTCCTCTGCTACCTATGCTTATTTGTTCAAGGAAATGATCAATGAGCTGCAAACCTGCCGGACCGGATATCAGGAACTTTTGGAAATGTATCTGCGCCAGATTTTCCTGCTGGTGCAGCGCAGCTGGGAAGAACGGAAACCCACTGTCAGATCTTACCTGCAGGAAGAAATTGATTATGCCCGGAAGTATTTTAACGAGCATTACAACGAAGATATCAGTATCGAGGAATATGCTCAGTCCAGAGGAATGAGTGTCAGTTGGTTCCTACGGAATTTCAAGCAAATGACTATGAAATCTCCCATGCAGTACATACTGGCCATTCGAATCAATAACGCTGTCAGCCTTCTGGAAACCACGGACTACAATGTGACAGAAATATCCACTATTGTCGGTTATGAGAATCCTCTTTATTTCAGCCGTATTTTCAAGAAGCAGAAAGGTGTTTCCCCTTCTGAGTACCGTAAAATGCTTCAGGGAGAAGCAATAGCCAACAGTTCCAATGAATGAAACACTTATACAAATGCAAAACGACGGTCTGACTTTACAGACCGTCGTTTTGCATTGGAATATTGAAAGAAGGAGAAATAATTGTACTGTTTTAATAAGGGATGTTAGGCTGCTGTTTTGTTCGGATTGAAATGCATCACTTCTGCAATTACTTTTACCAGATCCCAGGGCTGAATATTAGCCGTAAACACCAGTTCTTTCCTGCCTTTTACGAACGCTCCGTTTTCCGCCACAAAGGATAATTCGTCATAATATCCAGGGAACAGATCCCTTAACTGGTAATACTGATTTCCGCTTGCCACTACGAAATGGCAGCCGAAATCATTCATCTGAGACAAAATGCGTTTGAACCGTGGTATATCGTAGGTGTAATCAGACCGGACAAAAGTGCCGTCAACATCGACAGCGACCATTTTTATTTCAGGTTTCATATCGTTATCATCTCCTTCAATGCATCATTGATTCATTATCAAAAGTATCGTGTAACTCTGCATGGATTGCCAAACGCAACACAATTTTCGGGTATAGAATGTGTAACAACGCTCCCGGCCCCGATAACGCTGTTCTTCCCAATCGTTACGCCAGGAAGAATGATTACGCCACCACCAATCCATACTCTGTCTTCAATCGTAACTGGTTTAGCAAAGGTTCGAAAAAACGATGTTCCTTTATTTTTCCAATCAGACACGAACCGCTCCTGCGGTAACCCGGGGTGGCCGGAAGTGTAGATTTGTACGTTAGATGCAATCAGCACCTGGCTTCCAATGTGAATTGGACAATTATCTACGAAAGTACAGCTTATATTGATAATCACATCATTGCCAATAAAAATATTTTTTCCATAATCGCAATAGAACGGCGTATCAATTTCTACATTCTCCCCAACTGCACCGAATAACTCCCGCAAAAGCGCTGCTCTGGCTTCTGTGTCGTTGTGTTCAACCTGATTGTATTTTCTTGTTATGCCGGCCTGTCACCATCTACCTACCAATCCGGGCAAATGAACAATTGCTATGCCCACATGGAGAAGCGAGGCTCCAGATACCTGCGCTACGCCATATTTAATGCAACCAAGTATGTTTGTCATTGGGATCCCATTTTCAAGGAATACCTTGAAAAGAAGCGATCTGAGGGTAAGCATAATAATGTCGCTATCTCTCATGCTGCCAAGAAGCTGGTCAGACTGATCTACGCCATGGAGAGGTCCGGTCAGCCTTACCGCAAAGCAGGTTAACCATTCCTATAATCTTTTCCCAGAGCGCCCCCTGTGACGCTCTACTTGTCATACCATTTTTCGGTCGGTGCAAATTTCTGCAACATCTTTATTTGCGGGCTTGACTTTTAATAGTTAGTCTCCTGATTAAAATTGTACCATATAGGCGGAGAAAAAGCACTGTAAATCAAATAAACTGCTGCAATATGCGTGTTCTCTTCAAAATGGAGAACACGTTTTTTGAATTCATCACTTGACATTGTGGCAAAGAGCTTTTAACCCCCGATGAAGTGCGTATGCTGGATAA
>CANRMY010000115.1 GCA_947631845.1 uncultured Oscillospiraceae bacterium
CGTACCACCTTATTTGCCATTTTTAGTCATTCATACGCTCGTTTATGCTGGGCGTGAGGTGGTTTTTTGACAGACTGTGTCGGAAAAAGCCCTGACGGGCTTTTTCCGACAAGGGGAACGTGCGGGCAATTTTCTCTGAATTTTGCGAAATTCAGAGAAAATTGCCCTGCTGTCGCCCTGCGCGCACCCCGAAGGAGTACACTTGGGCGACAAAAGGGATTTTTTCCGACGCACATGTCGCCGGAAAAAATTTAGAATTTGAGTTTTTTGACAATCTCCGTCCGCCTATAAGGCGGACAACCTAATTTCCCCGCCGGGGGCAGTCGGAAAACTTATAAAAATCCCCGCCGGCGGGCACCCCGCCATAAGGATCCTTCCTCACAAACACCGCCCCGTCCTCCAGCGTGGGGGCGTAGATCAGCCCGTAGGACTCGCTCTCCATATACGCCAGCCCCTCCGGCACGATCCGAAAGCGGTTGACGATCTCCCGCTCCATGTCGGGATCGATCCTGTCAAACGCGTACCCGGTGGTCCTCAGGGTGACGACGTCCCCCTCCTGGCTCCAGGTGCCCACCCAGGCGACGCTGGCGAGGCTGCCGCCGTCGTAGTTAAAGGTGCCGTCGGGGTTCAGGATGATGACGCGGCTGCCGCCGTCCCGCGGATCGCCGCTGCGGTAGACAAATTGGCAGCCGTCCGCCAGATCCAGCGCCGCCTGCCCGCCGGCGAAGGTGTCCACCGTGACCTGGGGGGAGTTGGCGGCGGGCTTGTCCGTGGTCTCGATAAGATCCCCCTCCTGCACGACGGTGTACGTGAAGCTGTCATCCGTGACCTCAAAAAGCTCCCCGTCCTGTACGTCGGTGTAAATGAACCTGTCCGACCCCTCTTTAACGAACCGCAGGCCCTCCTCCGACCATCGGAAGAGAAAGACCCGGTTTGTGCTCCCGGCGGTGTCCGTCAGGGTCAGGACGCCGTCCTTCTCCGTCCAGCTGCCCATGCCGATGTAGCTGCTGGCCGGTCCCTCCATGTAGGAAAAGGTGCCGTCCTCCCAGAGGGTGATGCCAAAGGGCTCCAGCAGGGGATCCGGCGCCTGCCCGGTGTAGACGTAGCTTCCGGCGTATGCCGGGGTCTTGGGATCGGTGAGAAAGCACGCCGCCAGTACGCCGCAGATGACCACCGACAGCGCCGTCACCCACAGGGCCGGCTTTTTCCATCGGAGGACGTTTTTCACCCGCCCCTTCAGCCGCCCCTCCCCGAAGGCCACCGGGCAGGCCGCCACGTGCCGGTGAAAGGTCACCGCCTCCAAAAGCGCCTGGGAGTAGGGCTTTTTGGCCCCGGGACCCAATTCCGAGAGTACCTTTTCGTCACAGGCCAGCTCAATGTCCCGGCACAGAAGGATATACGCCAGCCACAGAAGCGGGTTGAACCAATACACCGCCAGAAGCAGAAAGCCCAGGGGCTTTATCAGATAGTCCCGCCGCCGGATGTGCGCCCGCTCGTGGGCCAGCACATACCCCCGGCTGGCCCCGTCCATCCCCGCGGGGAGATAGACGACGGGCCGGAAAAAGCCGAACACAAAGGGCGAGGGCACGCTGTCCGCCTCCCGGACGCCCCGCTCCGTCTCCACGGCCCCGGCCACCCGGCGTCGCAGGGAGAGGGTGGAGAAGAGGAAATAGCCCAGCATCACCGTCAGCCCCGCCAGCCACACGAACCCCGCTATGGCGCAGACCACCTGCAGGGGGTTGACGGAGGTAACCGGCGCGGCGGGGGCGAAGGCCCGGGAAAAGCCGGGATTCACCGCGTCGTCCAGAAACGGGACCCCCGTGTGGAGGGTGGGGGCCGGACCATACCGCACCGTCCGGGTGGTGATGACCTCCCGGGCGGGCATCAGACTGATGACGCTCTCCAGGGAGAAGGGGCAGAGGAGCCGCGCCCCCACCAGCCCCCACAGGACGCACCGCAGGGACTTGGGCGCGTGGGTGCGGGAGAGGAGCAGGCGGAGCGCCAGCACCGCCAGCACGATCCACCCGGCCTGCACCGACAGGTTCAGGAGCTTCAAAAAGACCGCGTCCATTTACTTTTCCTCCTCAAAGCTGTCGATGAGCCGCCGGATATCCTCCAGCTCCTTTTTCGTGACCCCCTTGTGCCGGGCAAAGGCCGCCACAAAGGCCGGCAGGGATCCCTCGAAGGTGTCGCTCATCAGCGCCTCCAGCCGCGCCGACTGGGCCTCCTCCCGGGAGACGAGGCTTGTCACCGTGGCGTTCTCGTTCCGGATGACCCCCCGCTCCGAAAGCCGGCGGATCACTGTGTAGGTGGTGGCCTTCGACCACCCCAGCCGCTCCTTGCACAGCCTCACAAGCTCCGTGGAGTTGATGGGCTCCGCCTCCCACAAAATCAGGCAGAATTTATACTCGCTGTCAAAAATCTTCGGCGTTGCCATATCGCTGTACCCCCTATGGTTTAATGCGTTAGACCAAGTTTAACACATTAAACCTCCCCTGTCAAGAGGGCGAATATAAAATTTTGCGTTTTTCTGTCACTGAGGTGCAATTGCATAACAGTAAGGTTTCTGCCCTCGTTGGGCGAAGAAAGCTGCCTCCACTCTTTTGACCCGGCAAAAGATTGGAGGCAGCGAGGGGAGAAAAACGACCGGAGAGGGTTGCGCCCCCGTCTGGGCGCCCCCTGGGGAGCGCATGCACGGCAGCCGGCGCAGGAAATGGGCTGTTCCCACACATGTCGAAGAAACTTGTCAAGCTTAGTGGACACATAAAAGAGAGAAAAACATACTTGGTGCGCTGTATCCTATGCCGGAGTGGAG
>CANRMY010000116.1 GCA_947631845.1 uncultured Oscillospiraceae bacterium
ACTGCCTAAAGAGACCTTGGCCCGCCTCCGAGCGGAGTACCCCAGGGGTGCGCGGGTGGAACTGGTGCGAATGGACGATGATCCGAGGCCCATCCCCGTGGGAACGAAAGGGACGGTCCAGGGTGTGGATGATACCGGCTCCATCATGGTTGCCTGGGATAACGGTCGGGGCTTGCACGTCCTTTACGGGAAAGACGAGTGCCGTGTTATCCGAGAGGAGTGAAGGATGAGCGTTCTCGACCAGCTGTATTTTGGAAAGCTGTCCCCCTGGGAAACTCCTCGTGATTTGCCTCCAGAGAAACAGAAAGTCAAGGATCGCATGGACGGCGCGATTCAAAATCTGTCTGCACGGCTGTCTGAGGCGGATGTGCGGTTGCTGGAGGATATCATTTTAGATCGAGCCGACCTGGAAAGCAGTGCCATTTGTGAGGCATACAAAGCCGGTATGCGTATGGGAGCCAGACTTGCCCTTGAACTATGCCGCGAATAGAGCCGGGATCCACACAAATTCTGCTGCCGTTCTTTGTGTAGAATGTAGCCCAAGTATTACTTGCTATTTCCCCCGTTCAGAGTGATATATACAGTACAATCAAGAGCGGAGGCAATACCATGAACGTAAAAAAGATGACCTACAAGCAGCTTGAACAGCGGGTGATCGAGAACCACGCTAAGCTGGCCAACACGAAAGACCTTGCCGAAAAACGGCGCCTCATTGCCGAAGACCATGAGTTGATGGTCGAGATGGATTCCCGTTGGAATCGCGCTGCCCAGCGCCGCGCGAAGGCTTGAGGGGGTGATGGTATGAAGACAGATTTGAAAAGTGTCAAGACGGTGGCAGAGGCCCTGCTTTTGATGCCTGTCGGCAAAACAAAGCTGACACCGCTTGTGGTGACTCACCCATTCACATCCTCGGCAATGGTGGCGATCCGCTCTGGGGAGAGCTTCGAGACTCTGGACATCCTCAGCAGCGAGGAGGCCTTGGAGAAATGGCAGGGCTATATCCGAAAGGAGATCAGCGAGGCTGACACCGCGTTCCGCATCTACATGATGTTTAACAAGCCCTACGCGCTCACCTTTTTGAAATACGCGCAGATGTTCCTTTCCGATGAGGACTTCGCAACGATACTGGCTTGTGCGTGGACGGCATCGGAGAACCCGCATGATGACTGCAACGTGAGCAAGAGCGAGCTATTGGATATGTTCCGCAGGGCGAAAGGCAATCTGATGATGGAGGAGGACGAGTACAAGGTCTACACCGAATTGCCTGAAACCATCACAGTGTACCGTGGTGTGACGGATTTCAACGCGCACAACTATCGTGGGCTGGCGTGGTCATTGGATCCGGCTGTGGCAGAGTGGTTTGCCGGTCGGTTTGGAGAACACGGTATCGTGTATCGTGCCAAGATAGCCAGACGGCACGTCCTAGCCTATTTCAGTCGGAGAAATGAGGCCGAGACAGTCATTGACCCACAGTTCCTCCGCGAAGTCCAAAAGTACCAGGAAATCGGCAAGGCTCAGTGATCCCCGAAATGCCTTGAAACGTCGGTGGAAAGGAGGTGGAAAGGAAATGGCGAGTACCCGCAAATATGTGGATAAGAACGGTGAGGAGATCAAAGCCGGGATGCGGCTCCGCTTTTCGGATGGCAGCGTTGAGCTGGTTTATGAGACCTCGGACCAGGACGGCGAACCTGATCTTGGCATCAACGCATCCAATGAGGCGTACATGAAGGCGCACGACATCCCCGAAGAGTACCGCGAGTATTATTCCCTTGACAATTTCAGCTCAGCGGACATCGAGATCATCCGCGAGAAAAAGAGACTGTTTGGGAGAAGAAAGTAATCCGGCGATTATCGAAGAACACCATGCCCAAGGCAATCAGTTCTTGGGCATGGTTCTCTCCAATAATATGGTGTATATTTGACAGTCTGGGGCGCTCACGTTTGTGTAGTATTCGCCCCATAATTGACTTGCTATATTTGCCGTTTAGAGTGATTAATACACTAACAAAAAACACACCTAAACGGAGGATACAAAAATGAAGTACGCCGAGATCAACAAGCGGTTCACCGAGATCGCCAACGAGTACCTGCAGAGCGGGTACACCTTCAACACCGCCACGATGCGCGGCAGCCAGGGCGAGATAGCCCACCTTGATTTGACGGACGGCACCAAGGTCATCCGCATCGTCCTGCAGAGCTTCACCGAGTACGGCATCGGCGGCATCGAGGGCCTTGAGATCATTGTTGGCGAATGCACCGATGACCGCGTAACCCCCAACAGCGGCGATGATTGGGCGACCATTTGGAACAACCACCTCGCGGTGATTCGCACGGAGCGTTTTTACACCTTGGGCAAAGTCGGACGCACCGGGGAGCCGTTCTTCGGGACCGAGGCGGAGGCCAAGAGATGCGAGGAACTGCGGTTCCAGCGTTACGGCAACCGCGACAGAGCCCGCTACCAGCCGGATAAGACCGCCGAGGGAGCTACCCTTGAGATCGCCCGCCGGGTACTCCAGCGGAAGCTGAACATCAAGCGGCTCATGAACACCGAGATCAAGATCCGCAAGATCTCCCAGGGCTACATGATCACCTACCGCGGCAAGCAGGTGGCCATCCACTAAGGCACCGGGAACCCCATAAAATACACAGTATTTCAAACGATGATTTGTGGAGTATATTCTCATAAATAGCTTGCTATTATCCCCGTTTAGAGTGATTAATACAGTACCAAATGAACGGAGGATGCAGCAATGAAATTCAAAAAGCTCTGGAGCCTGATCAACCGCAATGTGGT
>CANRMY010000117.1 GCA_947631845.1 uncultured Oscillospiraceae bacterium
CGGAGGACACCCTTCTCTCCGCCATGGAGCGCGCCGGCGCGGAGGACATGCCGGAGGACGCGGAACGGAAGGGCCTTGGGACGCCGGCGACCAGGGCGGCCATCATCGAAAAGCTGGTGTCGGCCGGGTTCGTGGAGCGGAAAGGGAAAAGCCTGGTCCCCACAAAGGACGGGATCAGCCTTGTCACGGTCCTGCCGGAGGCCCTGACCTCGCCCCTGCTCACGGCGGAGTGGGAGCGGCGGCTTGCCGGGATCGCAAAAGGGACCGACGACCCCGCCGCCTTCCTGGAGGGGATCGCCTCCCAGACCCGCGGGATCGTGGAGACCTATTCCCAAGTGTCCGAGGAAGGGCAAAAGCTGTTTGCCCCGGAGAAGGAAGTGGTCGGGCCCTGTCCCCGCTGCGGCCGACCCGTGTATGAGGGAAAAAAGAATTTCTACTGTTCCGACCGCTCCTGCGGGTTCGTCCTCTGGAAGAACGACCGTTTCTGGGCCTCCCGCAAGAAGGAGCTCACAAAGAAGATCGCCGGAGACCTCTTAAAAAAGGGCCGCTCCAACGTCAAGGGGATGTGGTCCGAAAAGAAGGGCGCGGCCTATGACGCCGCCGTGATCCTGGACGATACGGGCGGCAAGTATATCAATTTCAAGCTGGAGTTCCCGAAAAGGAAGGAGGGGGCCAATGGCAGATAAGACGATCCCCCATATCCCCGTCCCCCTGGGAGGCGTGGAGCGGGATTTCAGCCGGGAGGACCTGGCGGCGGTGGCGGAGGCCGTCGCCGCCCTCTCCCCGGTGGACCGAAACCTGCTGGCCGCGGTCCAGGAGTCCCCGCACCGCCTCACCACCCCGGAGCAGTTCCGGGAGTTCCAGAAGAACACGGATTATTTCGTGCTGGAGCCGGGCGTCAAAAGCCTGGAGGACGTGGGCCGCAGCTACCTCTCCTGGCACACGGACGGCCTCATACCCGCGGAGCTGCTGAAAACCGTTGACCCCGTCCCCTTCGGGAAACACGCCATGGAGGAAGATCACGGCTGCTTTACGAGCCGCGGATACCTCTCCCTCTCCGGCGACGAATGGGAGCATGAGAAGCCCCTGCAGAAGGAGGCGGAGAAGAAGCCCTCCATCCGGGAGCGGCTTGAACAGGGAAAGAAGGAATGTGCGGTCAAGGCCCCGCCCCATGACAAGGGCAGGCGCGGGCCGGAGCTATAAGGAGGTGGCGGATTATGCCAAACTATGAGCATGACAGGGACTATCCCTTTGCGGCGTTCATCACGAACCTGGGGAAGTACAACGAGGGCGAGCTTGTGGGCGAGTGGGTGAAGTTCCCCACCACGGCCGACGAGCTGAAGAAGGTGTTTGAGCGTATCGGGATCGGGCAGAAGGACGATTTCGGACAGCCCTATGAGGAATGGTTCATCACGGACTACGACTGCTATGTGGACGGGCTCTATGACAGGCTGGGCGAGTACGCCAACCTGGACGAGCTCAATTACCTGGCGTCAAAGCTGGATGAAATGAGCTCCTGGGAGTACGACCAGTTCTGCGCGGCCATGGAGGTGGACGACCACGCCGGCAGCGTGCAGGAGATCATCAACCTCACCGAAAACCTGGACTGCTACGACGTGTACCCCGGCATTGAGGACTATGACGACCTGGGGCGGTACTTCGTCGAAGAACTGGACGCCCTGCAGGTCCCGGAGCATTTGAAGAATTACATCGACTATGAGGCCTACGGCCGGGACATCGCCCTGGAGGAAGGCGGCCAGTTCACCGACCAGGGCTATGTGCGGGATACCGGGGACCGCTTTGTGGAGGTCTACGACGGCGACCGTGAGAATATCCCGGAGGAATACCGCATTATGTCCGCGGCGGAGGAAGAACTGACCGAGGATGAAATCTCCGAGTGGGCCATGGATATCGCCTTTGACATGGACGAGTTCTTCCGGCAGAACGACCCGCAGTACGCGGCGGAGCACCCGGCGGCGCATGAGGCGAAGGAGGATATCTACGAAAAGCTCTCCGCCGGCAGGATCGCCGCCCTGGAAGGACGGCTCACCGACCTGGGGCAGACGGAGGCGGACTACCTCCTGTCGGAGCTGGGGAAATACAAGGCCGCTGCCGGCTACGATGAATCCCTGGATATCGACACGGACGACCTGCGGGAGGCGGCCGGCCAGCCGGAGGCATCCTTCTCGATTTACCAACTGAAAGACGGCGACCAGACGCTTGATTACCGTTTTGAGCCGCTGGACAGCATCCACCGCAACGGTCTTTCCGTCGATCCGGCAAACTATGAGCTTGTCTACCATGCCCCGCTGACGCCGGGCGAGGGGCTGGAGGATATCTATACCCGGTTCAACATCGACCGGCCGGCGGACTTCACGGGGCACTCCCTGTCCGTGTCGGATATCGTGGTCCTCCATGAGGACGGGCAGGACACCGCCCATTACTGTGACCGCGTCGGGTTCACCCAGGTGCCGGAGTTCCTGTCCCCGGTCCGGGAGAAGGAGGCCGCCCTTCCCACGCCCGACGAGCGGGAGACCGGGGAGGCGGTGCGGACGCCCAGGGGGACCTTCTATGTGACCGACATGACGCGGGAGCAGATGGAGGCGGCGGGCTACGGCCTGCACCACGCCTCCGAGGATGGGAAGTTCCTTATCATGGGGAACGGCACCAGGGCCTTTGCGATCTCCGCCGAACAGGTGAAGGAAAGGGACAATCCCCTCCGCACCGCTGAAATGACC
>CANRMY010000118.1 GCA_947631845.1 uncultured Oscillospiraceae bacterium
TGCGTAATAGCTCACTAGTCGAGTGACACTGCGCCGAAGATGTACCGGGGCTAAGTACAGTACCGAAATTGCGGATTTATGCTTATGCATAAGTGGTAGGGGAGCGTTCCAAGGGCGCTGAAGGTTGATCGTGAGGACAGCTGGAGCGCTTGGAAGTGAGAATGCCGGTGTGAGTAGCGCAAGATGGGTGAGAATCCCATCCACCGTTTGCCTAAGGTTTCCTGGGGCAGGTTCGTCCTCCCAGGGTTAGTCGGGTCCTAAGACGAGGCCGAGAGGCGTAGCCGATGGACAACAGGTTGATATTCCTGTACTACCTATATGACTGATGGAGTGACGAAGAAGGCTAGGAAGAGCCAGTTATTGGATTCTGGTCTAAGCGTAAAGGCTGATAAATAGGGAAATCCGTTTATCGTTCAGCTGAAACGTGATGGTGAAAGTGTTTACACTGAAATCTTTTGACGCCAAGCTTCCAAGAAAAGCTTCTAGGGTTAATCATATAGGTACCCGTACCGAGAACCGACACAGGTGGGCAAGGAGAGTATCCTAAGGTGAGCGAGAGAACTATGGTTAAGGAACTCGGCAAAATAACCCCGTAACTTCGGGATAAGGGGTGGTCTAGCGATAGACCGGCACTAAAGACGCCCAGGCAACTGTTTACCAAAAACACAGGTTTCTGCTAAATCGTAAGATGATGTATAGGAGCTGACACCTGCCCAGTGCTGGAAGGTTAAGAGGAGTGCTTAGAATTGACTTTTAGTCGATGATTCGAAGGTACGAATTGAAGCCCCAGTGAACGGCGGCCGTAACTATAACGGTCCTAAGGTAGCGAAATTCCTTGTCAGGTAAGTTCTGACCCGCACGAAAGGTGTAATGATCTGGGCACTGTCTCAACCATAGACTCGGTGAAATCTTAATACCTGTGAAAATGCAGGTTACCCGCAACAGGACGGAGAGACCCCATGGAGCTTTACTGTAGCTTGATATTGAAGTTCGGTATGTTATGTAGAGGATAGGTGGGAGACGTTGAAGCTAGGACGCTAGTTCTAGCAGAGTCAACCTTGGAATACCACCCTTAGCATATTGGATTTCTAACCTAGAACCGTTATCCGGTTCAGGGACAGTGTCTGGTGGGCAGTTTGACTGGGGCGGTCGCCTCCTAAAAAGTAACGGAGGCGCTCAAAGGTTCCCTCAGAATGTTTGGAAATCATTCTAAGAGCGTAAAGGTATAAGGGAGCTTGACTGCGAGACCTACAAGTCAAGCAGATACGAAAGTAGGACTTAGTGATCAGACGATGCAGTATGGAATGGTCGTCGCTTAACGGATAAAAGTTACCCTGGGGATAACAGGCTGATACCACCCAATAGTTCACATAGACGGTGGTGTTTGGCACCTCGATGTCGGCTCGTCACATCCTGGAGGTGAAGTCGCTTCCAAGGGTTGGGCTGTTCGCCCATTAAAGTGGCACGCGAGCTGGGTTCAGAACGTCGTGAGACAGTTCGGTCCCTATCCGTTGTGGGCGTAGGAAAATTGAAGAGAGCTATCCTTAGTACGAGAGGACCGGGATGGACCTACCTCTGGTGTATCTGTTGTAACGCCAGTTGCAGCGCAGAGTAGCTATGTAGGGAATGGATAACCGCTGAAAGCATCTAAGCGGGAAGCCAACTTTAAGATGAGTTTTCCCATGTTTATACAGTAAGATTCCTCAAAGACGATGAGGTTGATAGGCTGGAGGTGGAAGCATGGCAACATGTTGAGCTGACCAGTACTAATAAATCGAGGATTTAATCCCATTAATAATTTGATGAAC
This sequence comes from uncultured Oscillospiraceae bacterium, assembly GCA_947631845.1. Taxonomy (GTDB): domain Bacteria; phylum Bacillota; class Clostridia; order Oscillospirales; family Oscillospiraceae; genus RUG626. The sequence continues at coordinate 1,809 of CANRMY010000118.1, forward strand.
ACGATATCTATGTTTTCAGAGAACAATTTCTCTAAATATTTTTCTTGGTAACGATAGCAGAGTGGGTACACCTGTTCCCATCCCGAACACAGAAGTTAAGCACTCTAACGCCGACGATAGTTCATTGCGAAAATAGGAAGTTGCCAAGATTTTTTTTGTTTAAAAAAATTTATAAATTGTATAAATTAATCTATTTTTTTCATACTAAATATAGGTGAGAGTATGAGAAAAGTATTAGTAATTGTTGGTTCAAGAAGAGAAGGAAATAGCCTTTTATTTGGGAAAAAAGTTGTATCCATGCTGAAAAAAATGCGTGTTCCTGTTTCTTATATTGTCCCAGGAAACCAAAAAATTTATTTATGTACAGGATGCATGGATTGTGATCAAAAAGGAGTCTGTGATTTTAAAGATGATATGAGTAAAAATATCCAGCTTGTGAAAAATGCATCTTTAATAATTTGGATTACCCCTGTTAGATGGAATTTATTATCATCAGATATAAAAGTGTTCATGGATCGACTCAATCCCCTCTATGCTTCTCAAGAATTGGAAGGAAAAAAAGCAATATCAGTTGCAATTGGTTCTCAAGGAAAGGAAACTTATAGTAGTGAAAGTGCTATTACGTCTTTAGGAAGTTTTATGGAAAGTGCTCATATGAACTGTTTAGGACACTTTACAATCAATGATTGTTTACAAGTAAAAGATCAAAAGAAACAAGAGAAAAATGTCAATTATATATTACATCAAATCAAGAAAATAGTAGAAAGTTTGTAAAATTTTATAAAAAGGATAGAATTGCTTGTAACAATTCTTTTTTTATTGCTATAATCCTGAATTTATCAGTTTTATAAAGTCAAAACCTCCCAATTCCTTTGTTTATAAGGATTTGAGAGGCTTTTA
>CANRMY010000119.1 GCA_947631845.1 uncultured Oscillospiraceae bacterium
AGGCTCGGTATCCGCCGCCGTCGTCCGACAGCTTGCCTAATATACACCTCTCTTACCCGTTTGTCAACACCTTTTTTCGATTTTTTTAAAAAAATTTCGCGGGGAAGATTTCCCCGCGGCGAGGGTGGTTTTCACCCACTACATGTTGTATTTCCGTCTCTGGGCAAGCACAGGCTGAAGCTGCTTTCCCTCCATGGCGGCGCTGACAGTGTCCTCGACCTGGGCAAGATCGGCGGCCAGGGAGGTGGGCTTGCCCAGGGGATCGTCCTGGTAGAAGGGCACGAAAAAGATATTTTTTCTGGCCAGAAGCTTTCCGATATTCTCCGCGTTGGCGGAGAGGGCGTCGTTGGTGGAGACGGCCAGGACCACGGGCCGGTCGTTGCGCAGATGGGCCTTGGCCGCCATGGTGACGGCGGAATCGGTGACGCCGTTTGCCAGCTTGGCGATGGTGTTGCCGGTGCAGGGCATGACGATCAGAACGTCCAACAGACGTTTGGGGCCGATGGGCTCGGCCTTGACGATGGAATCCACGATCTCCTTCCCCGAGGCCTTTTCGATCCTGGCGCGGAAATCCGCCGCCTGGCCGAAGCGGGTATCGGTGACCGAGGACCGCTCGCTCATGATGGGCGTCACGTCGTAGACGCCGCAGAGGCGCTCAAAGGTCTCCACGGCGCTTTTGAAGGTGCAGTAGGAGCCGCACAGGGCGACCCCCGCTCGAAGCTTCTCCATTATCCACACTCCAAGTCATTGATTACATTATATATGGTATCGCGTATGGCCGCGGCGGCCGTCTCCGGGCAGGCGCGTCCCGGCAGGCCCAGGGCGTGGACCGTCCGCAGGCCCAGGCGCTTCGCCGCGTCAAAGTCGATGCCGCCCGGTTTGGAGGCCAGATCCAGAAGCAGGCAGTCCCGGTCCGCGCCGGTCAGGCGTCTCTCATCCAACACAAGGGCGGGGACGGTGTTGACGACGGCCCGGAAACCGGAGACGTCCAGGCGCTCCGTGCGGGCCGCTTCCAGGCCCAGACATTCGATCCAGGCCAGGTCCGCCGGCTTTCTGGCGGAGACGGCGACCCGGGCGCCCAGCAGATGGAGCCGCAGAGCCAACAGCTTGCCGATCCGGCCGAAGCCGACGACCAGCACACGCTCCCCCAACAGCGTCACGGGCAATTCGCGCAGAAGGATCTCCAGGGCGCCCTCCGCCGTGGCGGCGGCGTTGCGCACCGTCAGCTCCTCCCGGGCAAAATAATCCACACAGGGCACCAGCTCCGCCAGCGCCCCCTCCGGTTTGCCGGCCAGGACGGTCTGACCGGGCCGGATCAGCTCCGCCAGCCGCCTCACGTCGATTTTTTCCGCCGCCAGGGGCGCGTTGACCGCCTCCCCCGCGCAGGCGGGCAGCGGCAGAATCACGATTTTGGCGTCCCGAAGGGCGTCCTCAAGGGGCAGGCAGGCGGCTCCGGCCCCCTCGAGCCCGGCACAGCGCACCGAATGTCCGTCGGCGCGCAGCAGCTCCGCAAGGCGGGAAAAACGGGCGTCCCCGCCGATAATCGCAAAGTTCATGCTCAGTCTCCTTATCGGGTTCATGTTCCCTCCATACTATTCGCCGCGTCCGGCATGGGTTCCTGTCCGGGCAATAATTGCAGTTGACAAAAGGGGAAAAAGTGAGTAAAATAAGCAACGTGAGGTGATAGCGTGGAACAGAGCAGGATCGACAGGATCAGCGAGCTAACGCGCATCTCCCGCGTCCGCGCCCTGACGGAGGAGGAGCTGGCCGAGCGTGCCGCGCTGCGGGCGGAATATATCGCCGCGGTGAAGGCCAGCCTCACGGGACAGCTGGAAAACACCTACCTGGTGGACGAGGCGGGGAACAAGCGCCCCCTCCCCCGAAAAGAGTAAAAGCGCCGGTGTGGCGGAATTGGCAGACGCCTTGGATTTAAAATCCAATGTTGGAAACAGCGTACCGGTTCGAGCCCGGTCACCGGCACCATTTCGAGTGTTCATAAGGTATTTGACCTTGTGGACACTCGATTTGTTTTTATGCAGAGCAGGCGGCTTGCCTGCTCGTTTTTATGCGGGGATGTTGTCGGTGAGGTACTCCACCGCCACGCCCTTGCGGGTGTCGGCTTTGTAGTTGGCGCGTGGGCTGGGCCACTCGATGTAGCCTACGAAGCGGTAGTAGATCACGATGCGTTGGGTGCGGTTTTTGCCGGTGCCCTCGGTCTCGAACACGTCGATGTGGTCGATGAGCTCTCGCAGGAGCGGGGAGGTCAGGCGGTCCATGCGCATGAATTGGCGGATAGCTTCTATGAAGCTCTCCCGCTCCCGCTGGTGTTGGCCGGATTCGGCCAGCTTTTTGCGGAGGGCGGAGATTTTCGCTTTCAGCTCCATCCGCTCCACCTCGTATTTGTGGCTGAGCTGCATGAACCACTCGTCGCTCACCTTGCCCGTGGCATTGTCCTCAGATAACATTTGTCAAGGGAGAAAATCAAAAAAGCCTAATTTTTCGGTGTCTTCCTCCGCAAGTTCCTCAATTTCATCGTTTGTGCAGCAAGAGTTCAAATGTTCCACCTCCTACGGGTCAGGCTCCACGCAATCGTCCCCGGGACGATCAGCATGTGGTTAAACGGATATCACGACTTCCAGACCGCCCGTTGTCCCTTTGTAATCGTTGCTGTCATACCCATCGTTGATAGATATGAAGCGGA